>JBILIY010000299.1:0-2919 GCA_044368815.1 Crocinitomicaceae bacterium | reverse complement strand
TATTTTACATTAATAATATTTTAATACACTTTAAATCAAGGTGTTGATTTTTTAATTAATGGGTTTCATTCAATTTAAGAATGAGAAATTATTTGCTATTCAAAAACTCAAGAATATCAAATTCTTCCTCAGTTAAATTCAATCCCCTACGCTCCATCATGTTGTTGGTATATTCAATCGCTTTATCTAGTTTGAAAGGAACAAATCCTGCGCTGCCGCCCCACGAAAAGGAAGGAATGAATTTGGGAGGGAAATCGGCTCCGTAAATGTTGCAACTCACGCCTATAACGGTGGCTGTGTTAAACATCGTATTGATGCCACATTTAGAATGGTCGCCCATTGTCAGTCCCATAAACTGAACGTTGGTTTTTTCCTCCTTACCCGTTTCATAAGAATAGTTGGAAACGTTGCCGTAATTGTTTTTGAGGTTGGAAGTGTTGGTATCCGCTCCAAGGTTGCACCATTCTCCAATAAGTGAGTTTCCGACAAAACCTTCGTGACCTTTGTTTGAATAGGCTTGAAAAACAGAATTATTGACTTCACCGCCTACTTTGCAATGAGGTCCTAAGGTTGTAGCGCCATAAATTTTTGTTCCGAGTTTCAATGCACTGTGTTCGCACATCGCAAGCGGCCCTCGAACGATTGACCCCTCCATTATTTCTGCATCTTTGCCAATATAAATGGGACCGCTGGTCGTATTCAAAATGCTCGCCTCCACTTTTGCTCCTTCTTCCAAGAAAATTAATTCAGACGATCCAATGACCGTATTCGATTTGGAGAGTTTTTGTGATTTTCTGCCAGCTGTAATGAGTTCAAAATCTGATTTTAAAACCAAGTCATTTTTCTGAAATAAATCCCAACGATTTTCTAGGATGACAGGAATTTCTCCTCTGAATTGAATTTTAGAGGTCGAGACGCCATTTTCTGCAATAAACATTTCATTTAAATACAAAGCTGTATTGTCTTCCAAATGCATTACTGCTGCAACAATTTCTTCATTTGGAATTACAGCAGCATTTACGCGGATTTCATTTTCAACTGACGAAAACTTTTTCGAAAGGTATTTTTCTGTCGTAAAACCAATTTTAGCATCCGGAAGAAACATTTTCCAGCGTTCGTCATTTGTCAAAATTCCCATACGCAAGTTTCCGATTGGTCTTGTCAAGGTCAAAGGAGCAAAACGCAGGTGTAATCCGTTGTCGTCGAGGTTAATTTGCATGGTTCAATTCAGATTTATTACTAAAAATATAAAGAAGAATAAACGTGATTCCGCCGTTAATGATAAGCATTTCGTAACCAATCTTGTAGTTACCTAATAGCTGTGGTGAAAAATAATCTAGCAAGTAACACAGCAACGGTGCGGTCAAACAAACGACAGGAACGATGTTTTTCATTAATAGACGCTTGGTGAAAATCCCAAAGGAAAAAAGCCCTAACAACGGACCATAGGTATAACCGGCAATTAAAAATATTAAATCCACAATTGTCTTACTGTTCACAGTTTTGAAAATGAATACAAGCAGAATAAATATCGCTGCAAATCCCAAGTGAATTCGTTTTCTAAGTTTTGTTTTCTCTTCTTCCGATTTATCCTGATTTCGCTCAAATCCAAGTATATCTATACAAAAAGACGAAGTCAAAGCAGTAATCGCTCCGTCAACCGAAGGAAATAAAGCTGAAATCAAACCGATGATGAAAATCAGGAAAATACCTTTGGATAAATGCAGCTGAACAATGGAGGGAAAGACATCATCCGGCGCGAATTCCCAACCATTTTTGTTGGCGTAGAGATAAAGTAGTCCGCCTAAAAACATAAACAAAGCATTTACAAGGAGTAAAATAAAGCTGAACGTAACCATGTTCTTCTGAGCATCTTTGAGCGTTTTTACACTGATGTTTTTCTGCATCATTTCTTGATCCAGTCCCGTCATTGCAATCGTCATAAAAGCGCCTCCTAAAACGTGTTTCAGAAAGTGACTCTTTTTATTGATATCGGTTTCCCACAGTTTCGTCATTCCATCGGCTTTCATTTTACCCCAAATAGTTGTCCAATCGAGTTGTAAAGCGTCTTGAATTGCTAAGATACAAACCACAAGCGCCAAAAGCATGAATGTTGTTTGCAAAGTGTCGGTCCAAACGATTGTTTTCACACCACCTTTCAACGTGTAAGCGATAATCATGAGCATAATCACCAACGTCGTTAACCAAAATGGAATGCCAATTTCTTCGAAAACAAAAGTTTGCATGACATTTATGACCAGATACAAACGAACTGTAGCGCCTAACGTTCTCGATAAAATGAAGTAACCCGCTCCCCACTGATAAGCACTGAAACCCAATCTATGACTGAGGTACGTGTAAATGGAAGTCAAGTTGTATTTGTAGTAGAGCGGAAGTAAAATGTATGCAACAGCAAAATACCCAAGGAAAAAGCCAATCACAAGTTGATAATAATTCCAACCATTGGCACCAACTGAACCAGTAACCGAAACAAAAGTCACTCCTGAAAGAGAAGTCCCGATCATTCCAAAAGCTACGAGGTACCATGAACTTTGTTTATTTCCTGCATAAAAGGAAGCTGAATTCGCATTCCTCGAAGTAACTCGTGCTACCACAAACAAGGCAATGAAATAAACGATTAGAATGAGCGGAATAAGTATTTTGAAATCAAGCATACGCTGTTGGTTTTCGTAAAAATAAAGAAAGCAATGACTTGATTTACGATAACCGATTCAAATTTTGAACAATAAAAAGTAGAGAGTTTTTGAGAATCAATTAAGGAACAAAAACGTATCTTACTTTTGTTCGCCAACCGTGGATCTGTAAATCCGTTTCGTAATCCCTCTCTTTTTCTCCTGCTAGCTCACGAATATTTATTACAAATGTTCGATTTTGATATTCCTTGCAACTTTCATCTTG
>JBILIY010000297.1:0-2924 GCA_044368815.1 Crocinitomicaceae bacterium | reverse complement strand
GCAGCTACTTGAAACGAAACCAAAGAAATGGCAATAAATAATAATAAACCAGATGCTCTGCAGATTCGTTTAAGAGATTGAATATTAGATATTTTCATGAAAATAATTACTAAATTCTAATTAATTTTTTGCGAATTTAACGCATTTTAACGGCAACAAAATTAGAAGAATCAGTTAATCTAATGACAATTTGATGACAAAATTCGAGTAAAATACTTTAATTTAAAATCATTCTAAATAAGCTGAAAAGAAATGTACTATCAGTAAAGATTTTAAATTTGGCAAAACAATTAAATGATAATGAAGAATTGGCTTTTTCTTTTGGGATTATTTATTTCTAATTCAGCTTATAACCAAATTATCTTTCATCAAGATCATCGAATTGATGAGTATGTGACCCAAAAGAAACTCCGACTTATTCTAGGATATCGTGTTCAAATATGTTTTGACCCAGAGAAATCAAAGGTAGAGGAAGTAAGAAATCGTTTTATAAGTTCTTATCCTAAAATTGATACCTACATGAGTTTTGAAGCTCCTTACTTTAATTTAAAAGTAGGTGATTTCAGAACTCAAATAGAAGCTCAAAGTTTTGCCGAGAAACTACAAGGGTTATACACAATAAATATTGTTCACAAAGAACAAATCAATTTACCACGAGTGGACTGACTTATTAAAAATGTTTCCAGCCTTGTGCTTTGAGTGAAACGGCAGATCCATTTTTATCAATCAATAGATTTCCTGAATCTTTCGAAGTAATGTGACCAATTACTGATAAATTAGGATTGGTTTCAATTTTTTTAAAGTCCTCCTGTCGAATGGTGAATAATAGTTCGTAATCTTCTCCCCCATTTAGCGCGCAAGTCATTGGATCCAAGTTAAAGTCCAAAGCCGTCACCGTGGTCTTTTCATCCATCGGAATTTTCTCAGAATAAATACTTATCGAACATTTGCTTGACTTGGCAATATGGAGTAATTCAGAGGCAAGACCATCTGAAACATCAATCATAGAAGTTGGGACAACGTCACTTTTTGCAAGATCTCGAATAATATCCACACGCGCCTCAGGTTTTAATTGTCGACCAACTAAATAGTCATAACCATCCAATTTTGGCTGAATATCCGGATTCGCCTTGAACACTTCTTTTTCTCTCTCCAAAACTTGAAGCCCTAGGTAAGAAGCTCCAAGATCCCCACTTAGAACTATTAAATCATTTTCTTTTGCGCCACTTCTATATGCAATCGATTTTTTATTTGCGCGGCCAATTACTGTAATTGAAATCATTAAACCTGAAAGCGAAGAGGTTGTGTCACCTCCTATTAAATCAACTTGAAAATGCTCACATGCAGCATGAATCCCTTCGTATAATTCTTCCAAGGCCTCAACTGGGAAACGACTTGAAACAGCCAATGAAACCGTTAATTGCTCTGCTTTTCCATTCATCGCGCAGATATCCGAAACATTAACCGAAACGGCTTTATACCCCAAAAACTTGAGTGGCATGTACATTAAATTGAAATGAATTCCTTCAATCAAGGCATCTGTTGAAACCAAAAGTGATTCTTCTTCATTGATTTTAATCTCGGCGGCATCGTCACCTACTCCGAGAATTGAGTTCTTATTTTTTAATTGAAAATCCTCAGTTAACTTGTCAATTAGTCCAAATTCACCTAATTCTGCCAAATCGCGTAATTTTTTATCTTCCATAGTTTATATGCTCTTCAATCTATTCTGCAATTGCAAAATTACTTTAATTATCATTTTCTCTCAAAGTGTTTTCACCAGCCAAAAACTTACAAATCCAAGAAACAACGAAACAGATACGTTTATCACCAGAATCGCATAATTCCCCGATTGGAAAAGTTGGTAATTCTCATAGGAAAATGTGCTAAAGGTGCTAAATCCACCGCAAATTCCTACTAAAACTAAGGGCTGAATCCACTCGTTTTTGGGACTTTTTTGGATTATGAGTAAAGCGATTGCAAAAATCAAACAGGCCAACAAATTAGATAGAAAAGTTGCCCAAGGAAACGAAAGTCCTTTGAATGGCATGAGTTTTCCAATTCCAAAACGCAATACGCTCCCGATTCCACCACCAACAAATACAATTAACCAATTCATTTTCCGTCGAATTTAAATCGTGAATAAATAAAATGATTCATGCTCCACCCAATAAGTAATCCGAGAGCGGCTCCTAAAAATACATCTGACGGATAATGAACTCCCAAATATACGCGACTTAAGGAAACAATGATTCCTAATACAATTGAACTTACTTTTAAAATTCTATATTTTTCTGAAAATAAAGGCAAAACAAATCCCAGCATTGCGAAATAATTCGCAGCGTGCGAAGAGATAAATCCATAGGTTCCACCTCGATAAAAATCCCCAGGTTTGATTTCGTAATAATGTAGCAAGTGACTAATTTCTAAATTATGTGAAGGTCTATAACGTTGGAAAATTTCTTTGAATAGATGAACAGAAGTTTGATCCGAAATTAAAACCGTTAAGAAAACACCTATGCATATTAAACCGGAATTACTCCAATTATTCTCCTTTTTAAGAAAGTAAAGTAAAATCAAATAAAATGGAATCAAACTCAGTTTTCCGGAAAAGAACCACATTAATTCATCCAAAAAAGGCGTGTTTAATCCATTTATAAAAAGTAGAATGGATCGATCTATGGATTCCAACCAACTAATCATTATTTAGATGCTTCCAAATCAAATCTTTGAGTTCTACGAGTCCTTTTTGAGCAACTGAAGAAATGAAAACGAATGGGATTTTTGGTAATTCCTTTTTTAAATCAGCAATCAGTTCGTCATCCAACATGTCAGACTTTGTAATCGCTAAAAGTCGTTCCTTATGCAATAACTCAGGATTGTATTGTTTTAATTCATTCAACAGAATATCGTATTCTTTCTTT
>JBILIY010000298.1:0-2924 GCA_044368815.1 Crocinitomicaceae bacterium | reverse complement strand
TTTGTTATCCGTTAATCGACCATCGTCTAAAACCTGCAATAAAATATTAAACACATCTGGATGTGCTTTTTCAATTTCATCCAATAAAACAATGGAATAAGGTTTTCTACGAACTGCTTCTGTCAATTGACCACCTTCATCGTAACCTACATATCCTGGAGGCGCACCTACCAATCTTGAAACGCTGTGTTTTTCTTGGTATTCACTCATATCAATTCGCGTCATCGCATTTTCATCATTGAATAAGAAATCTGCCAATGCTTTTGCTAACTCAGTCTTACCAACACCTGTTGTTCCGAGAAAAATAAATGAACCGATTGGTCTCCGAGCATCCTGCAATCCAGCTCGACTTCTGCGAACCGCATCTGAAAGTGCTTCAATGGCTTCAGTTTGACCAACAATACGTTTTTTCAACTCATCCTCCAAACGAAGTAATTTCGAAACTTCACTTTCAATCATTTTGTTAACCGGAATTCCAGTCCATTTAGAAACAACCTCAGCGATTTCTTCGGCATCAACTTCTTCCTTAATCATTTTTGACTTCGACTGCATTTCAAATAGTTGTTGCTTAGTTGTTTCCAAATGATCCTCGACTTCCTTGATTTTTCCATAGCGAATTTCAGCAACCCTCCCATAATCACCTTGACGCTCAGCCTGTTCCGCTTCAAATTTCAAATTCTCAATTTCCTCTTTGGCTCTCTGAATAGACTCAACAACATCTCGTTCTGCTTGCCATTTAGATTGAAAAGCATTTCGCTGCTCCGTTAAATTTGCCAAATCACGTTCTACTTGTTCAATCTTTTTATTTTCATTTTCCCTTTTTATAGCTTCACGCTCGATTTCCAACTGCATGATTTTACGTTCGATTTCATCCAATTCTTCTGGCTTGGAGTTAATCTCCATTCGTAATTTGGAAGCAGCTTCATCAATTAAATCAATCGCTTTATCTGGTAAATGTCTTTCTGTAATGTAGCGCTGAGAAAGTTCAACCGCAGCAATAATTGCCGCATCCTTGATCATTACCTTGTGGTGATTCTCGTATTTATCCTTAATACCACGTAGAATTGAAATCGCGTCTTCGGTTGTAGGTTCATCAACCAAAACAGTCTGGAATCGACGAACAAGAGCTTTGTCCTTTTCAAAATACTTTTGATATTCATTTAATGTAGTTGCCCCAACTGCTCTTAATTCTCCGCGAGCAAGAGCAGGCTTCAAGATGTTTGCCGCATCCATAGCACCTTCGCCACCTCCTCCTGCTCCGACAAGCGTATGAATTTCATCGATAAATAAAATGATTTCACCTTCCGCAGCAATTACTTCTTTGACAACAGATTTCAACCGTTCTTCGAACTCACCTTTATATTTAGCTCCAGCGATCAATGCTCCCATATCAAGTGAGTAAACCACTTTCGATTTCAAATTTTCAGGGATATCTCCACTTATAATTCTGTGCGCTAAACCTTCAGCTATAGCTGTTTTTCCAACGCCTGGTTCACCAATTAATATTGGATTGTTTTTGGTTCTTCTGGTTAAAATTTGTAAGACGCGTCTGATTTCATCATCTCGACCAATCACAGGATCCAATTTCCCTGACTGTGCCAATTCATTCAGATTTTTAGCATATTTAGCCAACGACTGATACGTTCCTTCCTGACTCGTTGATGTAACTTTTTGACCTTTTCTCAAGTCCATAATTGCATCCTTTAAATTGGTTTTGTTGATTTTGTTGTCTTTTATTAGTTTCCCAGTAGAATCAGATGCATCAAGCAATGAAAACAAAAGAAGTTCGATGGAAACAAACTCGTCACCAAAATTTTTAAGTTCACTGATCGCGAAATTCAAAACTCGATTACAAACCGGCGAAAGATAAACTTGTCCTCCGGAAACTTTCGGATAAGTATCAATTATTCGATCCAAAGCAGCTTCTAATATTTTTTGATTTACCGATAACTTATTTAATAGAAACGGTGTTATTTCTTGGTCAACTAAAAAGATACCCTTTAGTAGATGCCCTGTTTCAACACTTTGATTTCCATTAACTTCCGCAAGTTGCTGGGCTTGTTGAATTGCTTCTTGCGATTTGATTGTAAATTTATTAATATCCATTTTTCGTAAATTTTGATAAATAATTTCAAATTATAAACCAATGTAATTTTTGAATTTAATAAATGTCAATTTGTCTATTTCAGTTAAGTGAATATGCCAAAATGACTTATTTGGATTTATTTTTTAATAAATCGTAACCTTCGAATGTTGCTTGTCGTTTAATTCAGACAATGCATTTGTTTAGAGTAAATATTTTTCTTGTGCTATTTTTCCTGATTTCAGGGAAATTGAATGCTAATATTGAATTGAGTAAACAAGAATATCGATTGAAATTTGAACAAATCGCTTTGAATCATCAAGTAGAATTTCACATTCCGGCAAGCATAACATTAGCTCAAGGAATTTTGGAGTCGAATAGTGGGAATTCGGTTTTATCTAAGAAAGCAAACAATCATTTTGGAATAAAGTGTCACGCTAATTGGAATGGTGAAAAGATTTATATGGATGATGATGCTACCAATGAGTGTTTTCGTTCGTATGCATCTGCAGAGGAATCTTACCAAGATCATAGCGAATTTCTTAAAAATGGAAAGCGCTATCAATTTTTATTCTCTTATTCGGTTGACGATTATAAAAATTGGGCTTATGGATTGAAAAAAGCTGGATATGCCACAAACCCCGAATACGCAGAGCTACTTATCAAAATTATTGAAGAACTTAATTTGAATAAGTTAATTGATAATTATAAACCAATTGTAAGTTCGAACATTCCGATTCTTTCGAATGAGCTACAGATTCAAATCCATTCAAATGACGTAAATTTTATCGTTGTTAAAACCGGGGATTCGTTTTACCAAATTGCTCATAAAGCAGGCTTG
>JBILIY010000296.1:0-2940 GCA_044368815.1 Crocinitomicaceae bacterium | reverse complement strand
GCGGAAAAGCCATTATCCCTGCTATAGATCAACCACCTGTTGAGTTTGAAAATTTAAAAAATGTTTTTGAATTGTTACTTTCACACGAAATTAGCGTAACTGATAGCATTAACAATCTAGTTGACATTTGTTTGCAAGAAAAAGATTACACCACGCACAACTTCGTTCAATGGTATGTATCTGAACAACTCGAAGAAGAAGCTTTGGCGAGAACAGTCTTAGATAAAATCAAATTAATTGGAAATGACAACGGTGGATTGTACTTGTTTGATCGAGACCTGGAAAGTTCAATCATTCAAGCTAATAACAGCAATCAAATGAATGGCGGAAAATAACAATTCAAAATTACTCTTACTTCTCTTTTTCTTTGTTGGGACTTTTTTGAGCTTTTCCCAAGGAGATTATCGTTTCAATAATTATACTATTAGCAACGGTCTTTCGCAGAGTTTTGTAACGACGATCATTCAAGATCAAAACAATTCACTTTGGATTGGGACTCAAGATGGATTGAATCGTTTCGATGGTAAAACTTTTGAAGTTTTTAATCAAGATGAAACTCCTGGACTTGAGAGCACAAACTTTCAATGTTCAGCTCGCACTCCTGATGGGCGTTTGTGGTTCGGAACTGCAAGTGGTTTAATTCTTTATAACCCCAACACAGAGCGTTTTACGACCTTCAATATTAGTAGTCAAAGTCTTTTAGATATTCAAAGTCTGGATTACGATCAAAAAGGAAATTTATGGCTCGCCACAATCGGTTATGGCATAGTTAAGTTCGACACAAAAAAACTCAAATTTGAAAAGGAAAAAGTAACCTCAGCCTCAAAAAAGGTTCATCTTGTTACATGTCTTAAAGATGGGAATTTATTGATTGACACTGAAGATAAAGGATTAATTCATTACAATTCCTTGTCAAAATCCACTCAAAAACTTGTTTTAAAATCAAAGAATCAAGCCATTGTTTCTATTCTCAAAATGGTAGAATTGGCAAACGGATTTGTAATGCTCTGCACAAACCAAGGTTTGTTTCAATTTAATCCGAATACGCTTAAAATTAATGATCGATTTAAATCTTTAGATAAAATTGGTCTATTCAGTATAAAAGATGTTGTTCAAGCGAATGGTAAATACTTCATAGCGACTGCTTCCAACGGATTGTTTACTATTAATGAAAACGGAACCCTTTTTAACAGTACTGAAGACATTTTTCAGAAAAACTCGCTTATTTTCAATGGACTGTCATGCCTTTATCTCGACAACAATAACAAAATTTGGATAGGTTCTGAACGAGGCTTATCTGGATTCGATCCAAGTCGTGTCGGATTCTTAGGAATTGGGCCTAGTGGAAATTTAAAAAAAGGACTTCCCTCTCCCAATGTTTGGTGTTTTTCAGAGGACCCAAGCTCAAAATTTGTATTTGTAGGAACAGATGCCGGCGTATCGCGTTTTAATCGAAAAACAGGAAGCTTCGATCAATTCAATCGTTCAGTTGGAGCACTTTCAAATAGTGAGACAGGGAAAGAGGTTGTTTTAAGTATTTATAGCCTTTCGGAAAACAGGGTATTGGTTGGGTGTCTTGATGGATTGTATGAACTTCGTATAAATGGCCCTTTGCAATATACGTATCGAAAATTAAATCATGCGCCAAAAGAGGAATCTCAAAAACATGATCGCGTATATTCCATCGTTCCTTATACTAATGACCAATTCTTTCTTGCGACGAAAGGCGGTGTAATTCGATATAACCTGAGAACGAATAAATCAGAACTTTTCGAACATAACCCGAAAGACGCTAAAAATTCGATTACGATTGGCATTTGTCGTGTTGCTTACAAAGACAAGAAAGGGAAATTTTGGTTCGCTACAAGTGGAGGCGGCTTGAATTACTTTTCGGAAAGAAAACAAAAAATTGTTCCTCACCCGATTAATTCCGTATTCATTCGTTATGTAAAAGATTATGTCAGCACCATGTGTCATGTTTCGGGAAATGAATATTGGCTAGGTACTTTTGGAAGCGGCTTGGTTCAAATAAATTTGAAAACGAACAACATTAAAATTGTAGGAAAAAAACAAGGTTTACCTAACAACGTAATTTATGGCTTACTTGAGGATGCATACAATCGGCTTTGGTTAAGCACAAATAAAGGCATCGCATCTTACAACCGGAACACAGGAGAAGTAACTGTTTACAAAGAGGTAAATGGTTTGGTTAGCAATGAGTTTAACTCCAATGCATTTTATCAATCACGGAAAGGAGAACTTTTTTTCGGAGGAATCAACGGATACAATTATTTTTTTCCTGGTAATTTATCCAAATCCTCAGATGATTTACAAGTAATCATTTCCAAATTTAAATTGGATCAGAATTGGCTAAAACCTGGCGACAAAAAATCTCCACTGAAGCAAGTTATCGCCAAAACAAATTTTCTCGAATTGGATTACAAACACCGTAGTTTCACAATTCGATTTCAAACAAATGACTTAAGTAACCCCCAATTAGTCAACTATAAATATATTCTAAACGGTTCGGACGTTGGTGAACAACTTATCGGAACTGACAATGAACTGTCTTTCAATTCACTTTCTCCTGGAGAATACACATTAAAAATCTATGCTCGTTTGGGAGATGGCAGTTGGAGTAATAATCCCGCCACTCTTCAGTTGAAAATAAATTCACCTTACTGGGCAACTTGGTGGTTTTGGCTCATCGTTGCGGTTTTTCTATCCATTTTAACACTTATCATCTTTCGAAGAAGAATTGAATTGGCTCGACGAGAACAAGTGCGCCTTGAACTTAAAATCGCAGAGAGAACACGAGAAATCCGTCAGCAAAAAACCCAAATCGAAGAGGCAAACGTATTAATTGAAGCAGAGAAAAACAAGGTTTTAGAACAACAAGAATTACTTCAAATTGAAAAAGATAAAGTAGAAAAATGGCTG
>JBILIY010000019.1:0-9879 GCA_044368815.1 Crocinitomicaceae bacterium | reverse complement strand
ATCTATATAGCTTGGATCGAAAATAACCTGTGGCGGAATATACTTTTTTTCTTTCTTAGTTGAATTTGCAGTGTGTTTGATTTTAACTTGACTTTCTTTTTCATTGTAAGTGCTCATTTTTTCTTTAACTAAGCCACTTTTTGATTTCTCTTTAGTTAGTTTATTATTTTCTCTTTTGTTCATGTTATTACAACAAAATAAACCAATTGAGCATATGGTAAAAAGAGTGATTATTTGAATTTTCATAAGACTTTGTTTAGTTCAAAATTCTTTTAATTCAAGACCTTGAATACCTTTTAATTGCATCAATAATAATTTATTAGAAACAGGAATATTAATTTTAAAAACGCAATCCTGGTCAATTAATTGTTCTGTAATAGTGCAGTTTTGGCTTTTTAGGAATTTCATAACAAATGGCAAATGCTCATAGGAAAACGAAACCTGAATTTTTAATCGTTCCTCGTCATTAATAATTTCGGTGTTTTCAATTGCTTCCTTGGCTGCTGTCCGATAGGCATTTATCAAACCTCCAACTCCTAAATGGGTTCCTCCGTAATAACGAACCACCGCTACTAGCACATTGGTTAAATCAAAGGATTGTATCTGTCCTAATATTGGAGGTCCTGCAGTGTTGGAAGGCTCTCCATCATCACTGGCTCTAAATTGTTTTTTATCGGCACCAAAACGAAAAGCATAACAAGCGTGCACGGCCAAATGGTGCTCCTTTCGAAGTTGAATTAACTTATTTTTAGCTTCTTCTTCGGATGAACAAGGAAATGCAAAACCAAGAAACTTCGACCCTTTTTCTTTGTAGAGTCCTTCTCCAACTTTTTTTACTGTTTTGAAAACAGACATGAGGAGTATAAACCCGTTTTAACTAAGTTTTTGATCAAAACGGGTTGCATTTTAAGATTAGTTTTTGTTAATCAATAGTTTAACGGTTTCAATTTTAGAACCATTATCAAGAACAACAAAATAAATCCCATCAGAATAATTCTCGAGATTTATCGAACTCTCAAATAATTGGTCTTGTTTGTCTATTGACTCATTATAAACTACACGACCATACGAATCTTTTACAGAAACCGAGTAGCTTCCTGTGATTTGAGAGTCTATCTTGTAATTGAAAAATCCTTTATTTGGATTTGGATACACTTCAAAAAACGTATTCTCAGATTCAGTTTGAATATTTTCACCTCCATCCAACTTAAATGCCGTGCTTGAAATATCAGCTCTCAAGGTATAACACGCACTTGCGTTAAATGCACCATTATAACCATAAACTCGAATGTAGTATGTTCCAACAGGGGCGTTATTGTACTTGATTGTTTCAATTGAACTTCCACCATTTGCAGAAGTTGATAATAAAGTCCCTGCGCTGTTATACAATCTTAAATCATAATCAGCTGGAAGGTTGGATAAAGTCACACGAATATTTTTTGCTGTTAATGTGTTTGAAAATTTAAACCAGTCAACATCTGTACTTGTATTCAGTAATGCTGAAATGTTCGAATTTACGGTAATGGCTTTAGCTGCAGAGAATGTATTATTTGTTTCATACGAATCGGTACATGAAGTAGAAATAGTTGCTTGTGTTGTAAAGTTAGGTCCCACAGTGTATGAACTACTACCACTTGAACAATTCGTTCTAACTTGCCAGTTGTATGTTGTTGATGATGATAACCCCGTCAAATTTAAACTAGTTGCGGTCGTTGAAGCGGATGTCCAAGACGTTGCCGTTGATTTTTTGTATTGAACAGTGTAGTTAGATGCTCCAGAAACAGCCGTCCAAGAAACCGATGCTGTGGTAGAACCTACAGCTGAATTTACCAATCCACTTGGAGCACCACATGTTGTTCCAGATGTTCCAGTTTGAATTGAAAGCGTGTAATCTTCAACCTCTCCGTATGTAAATGATTCACAAGGGCCCGTAATTGCTCCGTCTTTCATCATAACGCGCATTCTAACGTTTCCGGTTATTGCTGTCGTTGGAATTGTTATTGATGCACTAACTGCTACGGTTGTCCCAGGAGATGTGTAAACCAATTCACCCGCATCGGCAAAATCCAAATCGCCATTATAATCAACATATACTCTGAAATACTCAGGATATGTAGTACTTGCAAAGCTTGGTGTTAATGTAAGTGCGTATGCCGTTCCCTTGTTAACTACAGTAGAAATTGAAGTAAAATTGGAATATCCTCCTCCGCCTGTTGATGAATTATTAATCGTGTTGAATTTTACATTGGATATCCATTCATATTGCGTATTGCTTCCCGTTGCAGCGCAATATGCTGGAGTTGATGTCCCACCTCCTGAAGTTCCAGAACAACCCGGAGATGTTGCCAAACTTGCTCTTGCTCCACCCGAAACAAAAAGCGCTCTCATTCTCGATTTTTGTCCATTGGAGAACATCTGCATACATGCATCATCCACATAATCCATATAATTAATAAACATTTCAGCCGAAGTACCACAAGAATTAGAACGAGGATGAGAAGGACAACCATAATTCGATGTATTGTGAACTGGAGTATCTGAAACTAAATCACTTCCACACGTAGCATCACCCCAAATATGACGTAAATTCAACCAATGACCGACTTCGTGTGTGGCTGTTCTTCCTTTATTGAAAGGAGCTTGAGCTGTTCCAGATGTTCCAAAACAAGTGTATCCGATTACAACTCCGTCAGTAGCGGCTGCTCCTCCAGGGAATTGAGCATAACCCAAAATACCTCCACTCATATTACAAACCCAAATATTCAAATATTGATTTGTAGGCCAAGCATTACTTCCGCCTGACGACGCATACTTAACCCCATCATTTGTGGAAAACGAAGCTTGATTGGTTTGCACTCTCAAAATCCCTGTAGTTGGATTACCACTTGGATCTCTATTCGCTAAACAAAAGTTGATTTCTGCATCTGCAACCAAGCTTGAGAATGTTGAAGGAATCAAATTCAAATCGGTGTTTAATTTTCTAAAATCTTTGTTTAAAACATCCATTTGAGATTGTATTTGGGCATCGGATACGTTTTGAGCCGAAGTATTGTATACTACGTGCACAACAACTGGAATAGTTATAACTGCTTTATTTTGATTTACTTTCCCAGAGCTAATCGCATAATTTGTAAATTCTTCAATTTTCTGAATGCGTTCAAATAAATGGGAATCCTCCTGAAGAAGACGTTCGTGATTCTCCATTGTATGACAGGATCGTTGTTGAGCATTTAAAAGAGAAAAACCCAATAAAAAAGAGAAAAACAAAATATATTTTTTCATAGCACGATTTTTTTAGTCATCAAATATAAAAATTTGGATTGATTTTTTAATTAAAAATCCGTTTACTATTTTCCTCTACAAATCGTTCGATAACTCTAGGTACAGGATAATTTGAAAATTCTACGATATTGACCCATAATTGAGTGTCATTTGCTGTTTTTTCTTGACTTGTAGAAATTACAAAGTGACAATATAAATGTTGATGACTTAAAATATGTTTTACCTCTGTCGAAAGGTATTCGTATTTGCCGTTTTGAATGAACGTCAACTTTTCTTCAGCATCTAGAAATTCAACTAACGGAAATTGATACATATTTTTCCAAATACCCGAATCATTACGTTTTTCTAACAGTACTCCCCCTTCATTTTTGATTATTTGAAATACAAAATATTTGTTGGTGATTTTTGTCTTTCCAATTTTATATGGTAACTGCTTGACCAAATTTTTAGCTTTTGCCTCGCACATAAAATCAAGCGGACATTGATCACATTTAGGATTTACAGGTACACACTGCATTGCTCCGAACTCCATAATAGCTTGGTTGTGCTGCGCAGGATTTTTCTTGTCTAGTAATTCATTGGCGAGTTGTTGAAATTCTTTTTTCCCCAAGGTAGAATCTATTGGTGTATTTAGGTCGAACAAGCGACTAAGAACCCTAAAAACATTACCATCCAAAACCGCCTTAGCTTCATTAAATGCGAATGATGAAATAGCTGCGGCCGTGTATGAACCAATTCCTTTAAGTTTTATAATTTCATCATATGATGAAGGGAATTTTCCGTGGTTATTTTCAATTATTGATTTTGCGGTTGCGTGTAAATTGCGGGCACGACTGTAATATCCCAATCCTTTCCAAAGATTCAAAACTTCCATTTCATTCGCATTGGCTAAATGCTGAACAGTCGGAAAAGCGGATTTAAATTTTAAATAATATTGAAGACCTTGATCAACACGTGTTTGCTGTAAAATGATTTCACTTAACCAAATTAAATAGGGATCTTTTGTTTCTCGCCAAGGAAGAGTTCTTTTTTTTTCTTCATACCACCGAACCAAACTTGTTTGAAATTGTTTCATATGCAAATAAATTGTTTTTCAAAGGTCATATGGAATCGCCAATTAAATTCATACTTGTTTGTGTAGAATCGCATTTTGGCTTATTTCATACTTCAAATTTCTGCAAAAAAGAACAGAAAAACATAATTTTAATTTCGGAACGATTATTTTTGCACCCGAAAAACTATAACTTGTAACTTAAAACAAACTAATATGACTAAAGCAGATATCGTTGCAGACATTGCAGAGGAGACAGGATTGGAAAGAGCGGAGGCGCTAAGGGCAGTTGAAGCTTTCATGAATTCAATTAAAAATTCATTATCAAAAGGACAAAATGTATACTTAAGAGGTTTTGGAAGTTTCGTTGTGAAGGAAAGAGCAGAAAAAACAGGAAGAAACATTTCCAAAAAAACAACAATCATAATTCCTGCGCACAACATCCCATCGTTCAAACCAGCAAAGACTTTTGTTGAGGACGTAAAGAAGAAAGTTCAGGTAAAATAAATTGCTTTTGTTTTTTTTGAAAATTTTATTTACCTTTGCACTCCCTTTTTAGGGGGTGCTTTTTGTTTAAGATAATTAATTAAATCATAATATTATGCCAAGCGGTAAAAAAAGAAAAAGACATAAGATGGCGACTCACAAGCGCAAAAAACGTCTTAGAAAAAATCGTCACAAGAAGAAGAAGTAATCTTCTGATTTCAAGAAAAGAAGGCTCAGTGATTATTCATTGAGCTTTCATTGTTTAAATATCTTAAAATTTAACTTGTGAATCTCGAGTTAGTTGTAGATGCAAGATCTAGCGGAATTTGGCTCGGATTATTGCGTGATGGTAAATTAATAGAATTACACGAAGAACGTGGGAATTCCGACTTTGCAGTTGGTGATATTTATCTTGGAAGAGTTCGAAGAATCGCCCCAAGTTTAAATGCTGCTTTCGTAGATGTCGGTTATGAAAAAGACGCCTTTCTTCATTATTTGGACTTAGGTCCACAATATAATTCATTGAGTCGTTTTGTCAAAGACACGCTTAATGGAAAACAAAATGTGTCTGACCTGATGTACTTCAAGTTGGAAAAAGACATTCCTAAAGAAGGAAAAATTAGTGATATCGTTTCGTCCTCGCAACCAATATTAGTTCAGGTAGCAAAAGAACCTATTTCATCCAAAGGTCCGCGATTGTGTTCTGAAGTCACGCTTGCGGGAAGATATTTGGTGTTGGTTCCATTTTCTGATAAAATTTCAGTTAGCCAAAAAATTAAAGATCAGGAGGAAAAAGACCGATTGAAGGACTTGATGGATCGAATAAAGCCAAAGAATTTTGGTGTTATCATTCGAACTGTCGCGGAACACAAGTCAACTTTAGACTTAGAGCAAGATTTGAAAAATCTACTTGAAAAGTGGAAAACAATGCATGCAAACATAAAAGGTGGTCAACCGCCGAAGCGTGTTTTGGGTGAACAAAATACCACCACTTCTATACTTCGCGATTTATTGAATGCAGATTTTACCAACATTCATGTAAATGATCCAGCTCTTGTCACTGAAATGAAGGAGTACGTGCAAAGCATAGCACCTGGAAAGGAAAAAATTGTACGCTTTTATGATGGAAAATTAGATATTTTCGAAAAATTCGGTATCAATAAACAAATCAAAACGCTTTTCGGAAAAAAAGTTCCTTTGCCTAGTGGAGGTTATTTAATTATTGAGCATACTGAGGCGATGCACGTGATTGATGTAAATAGCGGAAATCGAAAAGGAGCTGATGGACAGGAATCAAATGCGCTTGCCACGAATATTGAAGCAGCTGAGGAGATTGCTCGCGTTCTGCAGCTTCGTGATATGGGAGGAATCGTTTGCGTTGATTTCATTGACATGCATGAAAAAGAGAATAACCGAATTCTTTTTGAAAAAATGAAAGAATTCATGAAATCTGATCGTGCGAAGCATAATTTAATTCCTCCTTCAAAATTTGGCGTAATAGAAATTACACGTCAACGCGTGCGACCGGAAACAGATATTCAAACCGCTGAAACTTGTCCGACCTGTAATGGAAGCGGCGAGGTTCAAGCGAGTATTTTATTTGCGGAAGAAATTGAAAACAATTTGAGTTATCTCTTGTCGGATCGCAAGGAGAAAAACGTCACGTTACTTGTTCATCCATACTTGGAAGCTTATTTTAAAAATGGCTTGATAAGCCGTCAACTAAAATGGTTTTTCAAGTACAAAAAATGGATTCCTGTTCGTGGGATAACAGCTCATCACCTTCTACAATATTCCTTTGTAAACAAGGAAAATGAGGAGATAGCACTATAGCGAAAGTCGTGGAAATTGATGATTTAATCGTTAAGCTTGAATCTTATTGCGCCTATCAGGAACGTTGTCTTTTCGAAATTCAAAACAAGTTAAATCAGCTTGGTGCAACTGAATCAGAGTCTAAAAAGGTAATTGAACACCTCGAAAAGTTTCGTTTTTATAATCAAAAACGGTTTGCTCAAAGTTTCGCTCAAGGAAAACTACGAATAAATAAGTGGGGTAAGGTGAAAATAAAAGCGGCCTTGATTCAAAAATTCGTAGACAAAGAAACGATTAATGATGCTTTAGAATCAATTGATTACTGCGAGTATTTATCAATTCTTAAAGGCTTGATCGATCGAAAAAGTGTAGAGCTTTCCAAAGAAAAGGACGAATGGACAAAAAAACAAAAAATCCTCCGGTTTTTGAGTTCCAGAGGATTTTCTTATGATGAAATTCAGGAATTTCTCTAAACCTTATTTGCCAGATATAAATGAATTGGCGCCATTAATCCAATTTTGAGCTCCTCCTGCTACATAACCCGTTTGACCAAGCTGAGCAAGATTCACTTTACCTTCTTTTGTTTTCTCAGGCTTAACAAACCAAACAGTTGGGTAGCCTCGAACTGAAAATTGTTGCTGCAACAGGTTGTTTTGTTGACGTATTTCATCCGTTTGTTTTTTATAAGCTTCTCCTTTTTGACTAGGAAAATCAACTTCAACCAAAACCACATTGTCCTTTGCCCATTTTACGAATTCTTCTTGGTAAAAAACCTCTTTTTGTAATTTGTGACACCACCCACACCAATCACTTCCTGTGAAGAACAACATCATTGGTTTTTTCTCTTTTTGAGAAAGTGATATCGCTTTTTGCAAATCAGTATGCCATGTCAACGATTCTTTCTGTGAAAAAGAAACAAAGGTTATTAAGGCAAATGCAGAGAATAGGATACTTTTCATACGTTTATTTTAGATAAAATTAATAATATTTCCTCCACTTTTCAAAAACCGTGCAAAACTTTAAAAAAGTGAACATTGAATTATAAATCAACGAAAAAACTTAATTTCGTTAAAAATAATTTGATGAAAAATTTGTTAATTCTCGGTTTCTTGTTTTTGACAACATTTCTTTTTGGACAAGTTCCGACCCAAACGGTGAGAGGAAAAGTATATGATAGCGAAACAAATTATCCGCTTTATGGAGTAAAAATTGAAATTAGCATTTCTGAAACCAAGACGCTGCGATGTATATCGACAGAGGACGGTTCCTTTGAAATAAAAAATGTTCCTATTGGAAAATACGATCTATCCGCTTCGCTTGCCCTTTATGAAAGCAAAACCGTTACAATCGAGGTAAATTCAGGCAAGGAAATGGTCGTAAATATTCCATTGTTGGAGCGTGTTTCTCAGAAAGAAGAAGTTAAAGTTGTTGGAAGGAAGAAAGGTGAGGTTATTAATGAAATGGCTTTAATTTCAGCTCAACAATTTAGTGTGGAGGAAACAAACCGTTATCCTGGTTCTCGCATGGATCCGGCTCGTATGGCTTCCAATTTTGCGGGTGTTCAAGGTTCGGACGACTCACGCAATGACATTGTTGTTCGCGGTAATTCACCACTTGGAGTGATTTACAGGGTTGAAGGAATTGACATTCCGAATCCTTCTCACTTTGCAATTGCGGGAAGCACAGGCGGTCCAGTTTCGATATTAAACAATAAAATTTTAGGTAATTCAGACTTTTTTATGAGCGCGTTTCCGTCAGAATATGGAAATAGTACATCTGGTGTATTTGACTTGAAACTCCGCAACGGAAACAACAATCAGCACGAATTTACAGGTCAATTTGGTTTGTTTGGAACTGAATTACTGGCGGAAGGCCCAATGGATAAAGCGGGGAATTCAAGTTACTTGATTATGGGGCGTTATTCCACTTTATCCATATTTCAAACGCTTGGATTGAAAATAGGAACCGATGCTGTCCCAGTTTATGGTGACGCGGCCTTCAAATTTAATTGGAAATTGAAAAATGGCGGCAACTTATCTTGGTGGGGAATGGGAGGAAAAAGCGACATAGATATTATGATTTCTGAACAAACAAAGTACTCCACAGAATTTTATGGGGAAGGAGATCGAGATCAATATTTTGGTACGAGTATGTATGTTTCAGGTCTAACCTACAAAAAGACATTAAATGAAAAAACATACATCAGCGCAACACTCGCTGGTTCTCGAGAGGAGCAGAACACGGAGCATATATATTTACACAGAAGCTTGGGCATTAATAATACTGACACAACAATTCAAGTGGACAGTATGTACAACATGATGGGGTATAATTTCCGTACTTTAAAATTGTCTGGATATTTCTCGGTTAATCATAAAATAAACAAACATCATTTGATAAAGGCTGGCGTAATTTTAGACGCTCTTTCGTTCAATCAAAAAGACTCAGTGCTTACTGATTTAGATGATCGATATAGCTGGAAAACAAGATGGAATAACAATAGAAATGGGATTCTAATGCAAACCTTTGTTCAGTGGAAATGGAAAATTACCGACCAAATGGACTTTACAGCTGGTATCCACTCCCAATATTTTTCAATGAGTAAAAGTTTGAGTCCTGTCGAACCGCGCTTGGGTTGGAAGTATAAAATGGGGGGCAATCAAGCCGTCTTTGCAGGTGCAGGAATGCATAGTCAAACGCAACCTTACTACACGTACACTTACGATCCAAACAATGATGACAGACCTCATAATTTAAAAATGGACTTTTCCCGTAGTTTCCATAGCGGATTGGGTTATGAGAAATCATTTGGACAAGGATTGAATTTTAAAACTGAAATTTACTATCAGTATCTTTACAATTTGCCGATTAGTTCTACCCCAAATTCATTCTCCCTTGTAAATGCCGGTGGAGGATTTTCACGTGTGTTTCCAAATGATACGCTCGTAAATAATGGAAAGGGTTATAATTATGGTATGGAGTTTACACTTCAAAAGTATTTCAGCAAAACATTCTTCTTTATGGTTTCTGCTAGTGTATACGATTCGAAATACATGGCAAGTGATGGTGTTTGGAGAAACACAGCCTACAAAGGAGCGAATATTTCTGATAAAATTGATTTGTCCTATGTTTGGAATGTATTGGCAGGGAAAGAGTTTAAGTTGAGCGAAAAGCAAATCATTGGTTTAGGGGTGAAAGTTACGCAAGCAGGAGGTCGAAGATATGGATTAGTTGATATTGCTCAGACT
>JBILIY010000295.1:0-2945 GCA_044368815.1 Crocinitomicaceae bacterium | reverse complement strand
GTAGTTACGGACAATCCTGAAGGATTTCTTCGGTCTCTACGTTTTTTCTTTTTAATCTTTGGCATCATAAGAGCTTCATTTTCCATCGCCTGTCGAGCGGCTTCACTCTCTGGAGTTCGGGCAACATGTGGAGTTTGACCAGAATTATTTTCATCTGTGGGGTCGATCCAAGAATCATTTAATTTGTGTTTTTCAAGTTTTCCAGATTTTTCATTTACAGAATAAAAAACTCTGTTCTTATCTTTTTCATCGTTATTGAGAGCTATGACATCCTCATTTAAAATCCACATTTCGTCATAATAATCATAAGAGTCATAGGACATATCCGGTACATAATAGGAAGCAATACCCGCCAAGGATTGCGACTCTGGGGATAAGTGATCGAAAACGATTCTTTTTCTCTTGTCTTCAAATTTAAGAGCCATGACCGATTTATCAGAAAACTCGAAAACAACTCGTTTGGCAACATTGCTTTTTCCTTTGAAAACAGGACTACCCAATTTTACATTATTACCATTGAAAACCAATGCATCGATGAATTTGAAGTTACTACCAGTAGTTCCGCCATCCCAACCCAGAAGCAAATACTCTGTTTTGTTATTACGCTGATATGGAACTATTTTGTAATATAAGCAGCCATACCAGTTTTTTGGTTCTAAAACACCTTGAGGTTTCGGTGAATATGGGTCCAAATTATCTATCAATTCCGTAAGTTTTACTGTCTCCTTGTCTTCATCCCAGCGCATTACAAAAGCACAATACGAGTATGAAAGATCCGAAAATTCAAGATTCCAATTCACGATACGTAACAATTTATCTGGACTGTCAAGAATTGCTACCGTTTTTAAGTGTTTAAATTCATAATTGAAAACCTCTTCAAGTTTCAAGAATGATTCTAATTCCTTTTTAAAAATTTTATTTTGTTTTTCAATTTCCGAGTCTGTTTTCGCTCCTCGAAGGTTAAGTAAGGATCGATTCAAGGCAATTTCTTTTTCCTCCAATTCGGTTTGCCCGAAAATCGAACCAATAAAGATTAAATTGAAAATAAAAAGATGAATTGAAACTTTCATAACTCTTTTAACGCAAGAAAGACGTTTATGTTACTCCTTATAAATTTTTCATTCGGGCAATCGTTTCAATCGGGTTTACCGATCCAAATATAAAACTACCGGCAACTAGGGCTTGCGCACCCGCTTTTTTAAGTTCCAAACCCGTTTCCAGATTAACTCCGCCATCAACTTCAATAATCGCATTTGATTTCTTTTCTTGAATGAGTTGAGCTAGTTTTTTTACTTTTTCAATGCTTGGATGAATAAACTTTTGTCCTCCAAAACCAGGATTGACAGACATAATAAGTACCAAATCCAAATCCTGTATTACCTCTTCCAAAGTCGAAACAGGTGTATGCGGATTCAATGCAACTCCGGCTTTAATTCCCAACTCTTTAATCGCTGAAATTGTTCGATTCAAGTGGCGACAAGCTTCAACGTGCACTGTTAAAATATCTGCGCCTGAATTTTTGAAGTTTGCCAAATAGTTATCTGGATTTTCAATCATTAGATGAACATCTAAAACTTTGTCGGTATGCTTGCGAATGACCTCCAAAACAGGAAATCCAAAAGAAATATTCGGAACAAAAACACCATCCATCACATCGATGTGAATCCATTGTGCTTCCGAGGAATGTAACATTTTAATATCGCGTTCAATGTTTCCAAAATCACACGAAAGAACAGAAGGAGATACGATCATTATATTATTTTCCCCAAAGTTATGGATTTATTTTTCTCCTTTTAATACTTTCACCAACTCCTCTTCCCTTCGGTACAAATCAAGGTGAAAAATGAGATTATTCCTCTCTGCGGCCACCGTTTCATATAC
The DNA here is from genome assembly GCA_044368815.1 of Crocinitomicaceae bacterium. GTDB lineage: Bacteria > Bacteroidota > Bacteroidia > Flavobacteriales_D > Crocinitomicaceae > UBA952. Next base: position 1,064 of record JBILIY010000295.1, on the reverse strand, counting down.
CACATATATTGGAATTGGTTCCAAAAGTCGAATCGCCATGTGGTTGACTTGGGACAGTAACGTATCAAGTGTATCCGCTTTGAAAGGATTTCTCTTTTTAGGAATCGAATCGTATAATAACATGGCTTTTGCTAAATCTACGGGATTTTCACAACGCATACAGCCGTGTGAGTAACTCCTGAAAATTGTATTGAATAGCGTTTTCTTGGGAGTATCGTGAACATAAACGCTAAACGAATTATTGAATTCGAATTTGATGATTCCTAGACTGTTGTGCGCTCCTGGTTGCTGTATTACAGTGTAGGGCATGGACGACCGATTTCCCCAATTAACAGAATAGGGATCAACTTCCTGATTTTGCCCTTTGTATATTTTATAGTGATTTTTGGTTAAGTAATTTCGATTCGCTTTTTGCGCAGGAAGAATTTCTTTCGTTGCAATCGATTGAGGGACTTTCCAAAATGGATGACAGATGATTCGGTAAATTTTCGATTCAAGTTGAGGAGTTGGATTGGTTTGTTTTCCGACAATAATGCGATGAATATTTCGCAACGTATCATCTGCATAAAAGTAAAGTTTGAATTCGGGAATATTTACGCGAACGAATTTTTTGGGATTTTTGGGTGCTGATCGATATCGATCCAAAGAAAGCGAAGCTCTAAGAAGCTTTTCATATGTGCTTTCATTCAAAGCGTAAATCGTATTTTCACCCAATTTTCCATCTGCAGCAAGACCGTTTTCAAGTTGAAATGATTTTAATTTTTGGCTGACCTCAAGGCTGTCCATTTTGTTATCAATCCATCCTTTTGACAATAATGATTTTTTAGCGTCTTCAAAAATTTTTTCTGGTTTAGCTTTGGAAGAAATCTTGAATTCAGTGGTATCAATCAAATGATTTTTCGCATAATGGTAAAGGTTGTATGCAAGAAAACGATAGTTGGTATCAGCTGGACCTTGTTTTTGGAATAATCTGGTGAAGGAGATGGTATCTATTTGTTTTAAGCAATTGATTGGATTGAAATCGGTTGAAAGCGTGTCCTTAAAATGGTTCATTTGAAAGTCAA
>JBILIY010000294.1:0-2946 GCA_044368815.1 Crocinitomicaceae bacterium | reverse complement strand
GATGGATACAATCCATCGTAATTGATTAATAAACTAAAAAGCCCTGAAGGGGCGAAATATATTATGGGACAATCACTCGTAAAGAACTATATTCACATTGTATTTAGTACAAAACATCGAATTCCAATGATAGATGAAGCAATTGAATATGAGTTATTTGGATACTTAGGTGGGATTTGTAATAACCTTGATTGTCAAGTTATAACAGTTGGAGGTTATACTGATCATGTTCACGTTTTATGTATGCTATCCAAAAAAATTTCACTAGTCAAATTATTAGGTGAACTAAAAGCACATTCATCAAAATGGATAAAGACCAAGGGAACAAAATACCAAAATTTTTATTGGCAAGATGGTTATGGTGCTTTTTCGGTAAAGTCAACAGATATTCATATCGTTTCGAATTACATTGCTCATCAAAAAGCTCATCACAATAAGCTTTCATTCAAAGACGAGTATCGAACGCATTTGAGGAATCACGGATATGATTTCGATGAAAGATATCTATGGGATTAAGTATGTCGTCCTTTCAGGACTTGATGAATGCAGAGGAAGATCAAACAGCGGGCTTAACCCGATGTTTGCAAATTCAGCTCTTTCAGTGCTTGAACAAATTTAGCATCGATTAATAAATTTTGTTAAGAACACACATCAACTCGGAAATCACAATATCTTTGATTTCAAATATTTAAGAATGAAACCAGTATATGTTGTTTTAGCCGCCATCGCGGGACTATTATTAATCGTTTTCTTGGGTTACTATAATTTGTATAACTCGGCAGTTCGACTTCAAGAAGGTGTAAATGAGAAATGGGGTAACGTTCAATCGGCTTATCAAAGACGAGCAGATTTAGTTCCTAACTTAGTTGAAACAGTAAAAGGCGCAGCCAAAAACGAACAGGAAATCTTGACAAAAGTTACGCAAGCGAGAGCAGGAATTGTTGGTATCAACGAAGAGATCACAAACGCTAAAAATCCCGAGCAATTGGAAGTTTTGGGTAAAAAAATTAATACTGCAATTAATTTGGCATACGAGGCTTATCCTCAAATTCGTTCAACGGAAAACTTTCAAGGTTTGCAAGTTCAATTAGAAGGTACTGAAAATCGTATCAATCGTGAACGTGATCTGTATAACGAATCCGTTAAAGAGTACAACACACACGTTCGTGGATTTTTCGCTAGTATGTTTTTGAATGCTGAGAAATTCCCTGTTAAAGAAGGATTCAAAGCTGCTGCAGGCGCTGAAAATGCTCCAAACGTAAAATTCTAAAAACGATGTTGACGGCAAGCGAAAAAGAAGCAATTCAAGAAAGTATTCGACTTGCTGAACTTAAAACATCGGGTGAAATTCGGGTTCACATCGAGAAAAAATGTGATTCTAATCCATTTGAAAAAGCCGTTTCAGTTTTTAACAAACTCAAAATGTATGAAACGCATGAAAGAAATGGCGTATTGATTTACATTTCATTTTCCGATCGGAAATTGGCAATCATTGGTGACGAAGGAATTAATAATGTAGTTCCACCTGATTTTTGGGAAAGCACCAAAAACGAACTAATTTTCCGATTCAAACGAAATGAATTTGCACAAGGGATCATCGACGCGGTAACAGAAGCAGGAAAACAACTTCAACAATATTTCCCAGTCAAATTAGATGATAAAAATGAATTGAGTAACGAAATCACGATGGAATGAAGTTACGTTTCATCCATATCGTACTATTATGCTTGATTTCGATTTCTTGCTTAGCTCAGTTTCCAAAGCCAAAATATCCGCCAAGACTTTATAATAATTTTTCATCTGAAAAACTTTTAAACGAAGAAGAAGAACGACTGATTGAAAGTCAACTGGAAACGTTTGAAAAAGAAACATCAAACGAGATTGCTGTCATCATTGTCGATAACCTCAACGGTATGGAGCCTTGGGATTACGCAGCAAAAATCGGCGAGGAATGGGGAATCGGAAAAGGAAAAGAAGACAATGGAATTGTAATCCTCATTAAGCCGGTTAAAAATGACGAAGGCGGAAGAAAAGTGTGTATAGGTGTTGGTCGCGGTTTGGAAGCTGTAATTCCTGATATAACTGCAAATGAGATCATTGAAAATGAGTTTACGCCGAATTTTAAGCAAAAGAACTACTACCTCGGACTCAAATCCACTATTGAAGTTATTTCTAGTCTTTCCAAAAAAGAATATAATTACAAAACATACGCTAAAAAACACGAAGGAGGATTTTTGGAAGGGCTCATAGCTTTGATCATAATTGTTGTTATTGTCATAATCTTAATTCGAAGAGGCGGCCGCGGCGGAGGAATGACCATCGGTAGAGGTGGTTTTATTGGCGGATTAGGAGGTTTCGGCGGAGGTGGTGGAGGTTCTAGTGGTGGAGGCAGCGGAGGTTTCGGTGGCTTTGGTGGCGGAAGCTTTGGTGGTGGTGGTGCCAGCGGAGATTGGTGATTTTTTAAAAATCTGTTTTTATAATCCCTAAGAGTCTAAAAATCAATACATAAAACTTCGTTCTTAGCAATTCTCTATATCTCATTAATTTATTTAATACTCGAATATTTTTGAGTTTTTAATAGATTTTTCGTCTGAACTCGAAACTTTTTTTGTTAGAAATTTCATTCAATAATTAGAAACTATAATTTTATCAAATTCAATTTTTATCCTTAATTCTCTTTACATCACTTTCTGATATCAACTCTGCAGGAGGAAAATTATACGGTAATTTCTCCTTGTATAAAAAACGCTTCTGAGTCGATTCAAAAGGGCGATAGACATAAAAAACCTTGTTATTGTGAACTCGGATTTTCTCCACGTATTTATAATTTAATTTCACTTTCTCGTTGACTTCTCCCGTTTTAACGTCCACAATTCCGAGATACATATTTCCATCTTTTTCGTATTGGGCATAAATAACTCCGGTCACATTGTCCTGAATCAATTG
>JBILIY010000293.1:0-2963 GCA_044368815.1 Crocinitomicaceae bacterium | reverse complement strand
GATTTAAGTCCAATTGCAGATTTGTACAAAACAGAAGTTTTTGAAATGGCAAAGAAATTGGGTGTGATTGAAGAAATTTTATCTGCGAAACCAACAGATGGTCTATGGGCAGATGGTAGAAGTGATGAAGATCAGATTGGAGCTACATACCCTGAACTTGAATGGGCGATGGAATACATTAAATTGGGCAAGAGTGAAGAATTATCCGCAAGACAAAAAGAAGTAATTGAAATCTATAAAAGATTTAATTCGGCAAATCAACATAAAATGATACCAATTCCGGTTTGTACGTTCCCTGAAAGTAATTAGATTTGAATCTGAAATGCCGATGATGATTCGTTTCATTTTATTCTTTTTTCTTTTCCAATTCTCATTTGTAAAGTCAAATCCAATTGACAAAGCATTCAATGCATTGAATCGCAAAGACTATTTCACGTCAAATCGCTTGTTCTTGAAAGCTGCCAAGAAAAATCCATCCATCTCTTATTTTGGTCTGACACAACTATACCTCAAGCACGACTTCCTTAATTTAGATAGTGCTTACTATTGTATTTTGAGGTCAGAAAAAACATTTTCCATAATTTCTCAAAAGAAAAGAGAAAAATATCAAAAACATAATTTCGATTCACTTTCAATTCAATTTTGGAAGCAAGCAGTCAGTGATGCTTTCTTTGAGGTTGAACAACAGAATTTGACAGAGTCTGGTATACAGAATTTCATTGACAAAAACGGTTGGTCAAGGCAAATTGAACGAGCAGTTTTCTTGCGCGATTCCATTGCTTTTTTTGAATCGAAAAACCGAAATTCCAGCCTTACAACGAATCTTTTTTTGAGCAAATACCCGAATTCAGTTTATGCTCCAAAAGCTCGAATAATGCTGCAAGATCAGCAGTATCGTGAAACAACTTATTCTGGAAACATCGCTGACTACGAACGATTTATTTCGTTATTTCCAAATAATGTTCATATTTCAGAGGCTGAAAACCGTATTTACGAACTATCGACCGCGTCAGGAGAACTGAAAGACTATGAAAAATTCGTAACAAAATATCCTCAAAATGGGAATATCAATGAAGCGTGGAGGCAACTTTACCGAAATTACTTGTCCGATTTTGATCTTTCGAAATTTGATTCTTTTGAAAAAGAATACCCGGATTTCCCGTTTAAAGAGGAATTAAAGCAAGATAAAATCGTTTTTCACGAAAGCTATTTTCCGATTGCGATTGATGAAAAATATGGATATATAAATTCAACTGGTACTATTGTTATTAAACCTGAATACGATGAGGTCGGACCTTTTAGAAACGGATTGGCTGTAGTTTTGAAGGATTCGAAATTTGGTGTAATTAACAAGAGAAATGAACTTGTAGTTGATTTCAAATATGATGAGATTGTTGATTTTCAGGATGGTCGAGCCATTGTTTCCTTGAATGAGAAATATAATTTGATTGATCCATTTGGAAAGGAAATTTCCTCAAATTATCTTAACGATTTAGTTTGTTTTTCGAATGGGATTTATAGTGGTTTGATGGATACATCTTATCGTTTTTTAGATAAAAATCTCAAGATTGTTTCTGATCTTAATTGTCAGGAAGTTGGAGATTTGTTTGAAGGGTATTCAATTATTCAAATGATTGATAAATTTGGTGTGATTGATTCAAGTTTGAATGTCAAGATTCCTGCGCAATTTGATGAAATTCAGCGTTTTATTAAAAATGTATTCATTTATTCAATAAACGGAAAAAAAGGGTTGATTTCCACAGGGGGAATAAACCTAACTGAACCAATCTTCGATGAAATATCTAAATTCAACCCAGAGAGTAATACTGCAGTAGCTAAAATGGGCTCAACAGTTTCATGGATTAAAGTGGACGGAAGTAAATTATTTGATTTCACAACAGAGTATTTTCCAAATGCCTTGGAATTGTCTCAATTTTCAAAAGGATTCGCTATATTTAAAAAGAAAGGTAAATACGGTTTTATAGACGAAAAAAGTAGATTAGCCTTGAAGCCTTCATTGGAATCAACTTTAAAATACGTAAACGCGATACCTGTAGTCAAGGATTCGAAATGGGGATTGATTGATTTCAAAGGCAAAATCATTAAATCTTACGAATATGATTTATTAGAGGATTGGAATGGAAGAGGAATTTTAGTTCAGAAAAATGGGTTAAGTGGTCTTTGGGATTACAATTTTGCATCCGTTCTTCCTGTCGAATTTAATTCAATTAAAGTTTTTGAAAATCAATTTTATATTGTTGCAAAAGGTTCGAAATGTGGTTTATATGATTTCTCGGGTAAACCAATTATTCCAATAATTTATGATCGGATTCAGCCTTTTGAAAAGGATTGCTTAACTTTAATTAATGAGAATGAAGTCTCCTATTATTTTATTCGAACAAATCATTACTTGAAGTTGATAAGATGAAGCGTGTAATGAACCGTACCGATCGATTGATTTTAGCTTTTATTTCGGCTATTGCGGTTTATATTTTTATATTCGTGTATAGTGAGTTGACTTCGGTAAAAAACACACTTCCTGTTGAACCATTTGGGCCTGAAGCTCAAGTGATTATTGAGGATGAGCTTTTGGAATTGACTCCCGAAAACATTCAGATTTTAGATCAAAATAATTCGAGTGAACCATTAAAAAATATGGTGAGAGATGTCAATGATTCGCGTCAAAAATCGTTTGATGATTATTCTCAGAATAAAACATCAGGAGACCCAGCAAAAACAGCAAAGGAATTCGAGAAAAAACTTTTTGAGGAAGCCGGAGGACGCAAGGAGCGTGAAAAGATTTTAAAGGAAATGGAAGATCGAAAATCCTCAAAGTCGAATCAATCGAATTCAAATCCTTCTAAATCAAATGAAAGCGCTCAATCAGGAAAACAAAATCAATTCGCTGGGAATGTGATGGTGGATTTCAGTGTTCCCGGCAGAACGGCCTTTGAAGGAAATAA
>JBILIY010000373.1:0-2968 GCA_044368815.1 Crocinitomicaceae bacterium | reverse complement strand
TAGGAGATGAGCCAAAAAATTAGAATAAAATTAAAGTCATACGACCACAATTTGTTGGATAAGTCAGCAGAGAAAATCGTTAAAACTGTAAAATCTACAGGAGCCGTTGTGAGTGGTCCAATTCCACTTCCAACACATAAAAGAATTTATACGGTTCTTCGTTCGCCGCACGTGAACAAGAAAGCGCGTGAGCAATTCGAATTATGTGCCTATAAAAGATTAATGGACATTTACAGTAGTTCTTCAAAAACTGTTGACGCGTTGATGAAGTTAGAATTACCAAGTGGTGTGGAAGTTGAAATTAAAGTATAATTTATAAATAAGCAATATGCCTGGAATAATTGGTCGAAAAGTCGGAATGACTAGTATCTACAGTGCCGAGGGTAAATCTTTACCATGCACAGTTATAGAAGCTGGTCCTTGTGTTGTGACTCAAATCAAAACGCAAGACAGAGATGGTTACGAGGCCGTTCAATTGGGATTTGGAAATCGTAAGGAAAAGAATACACCAAATGCCTTGAAAGGTCACTTCAAAAAGGCGAATACAACACCAAAAGCAAAATTGGTGGAATTCAAAGGATTTGAAAGCGTAACTGTTGGTGATACAGTTGATGTATCCATTTTTGAAGAAGGAGAATTTATCGATGTAATCGGAACTTCTAAAGGAAAAGGTTTCCAAGGAGTTGTAAGAAGACACGGATTCGGTGGAGTTGGTCAGTCAACACATGGTCAGCATAATCGTCTTCGTGCTCCTGGTTCAATTGGTGCTTGTTCTTATCCTGCACGGGTATTTAAAGGAATGCGAATGGCTGGTCAAATGGGTAACAAAAGAAGATTGGCTCCAAACCTTGAAATCTTAAAGGTGTTATCAGATAGAAATTTATTGATTGTGAAAGGTTCCGTTCCTGGCGCAAATGGTTCAACGTTAACATTAAGAAAGTAATGAAAGTAAATGTATACGATTCAAAAGGAACTGTTACTTCGAAATCAGTAACACTTTCAGAAGGAGTTTTTGGAATAGATCCAAACAATCATGCAATATATTTAGATGTTAAACAGCATTTAGCAAATCGTCGCCAAGGAACTCACAAAGCGAAAGAGAGAAACGAAATCGCTGGTTCTACTAAAAAGTTGAAGAAGCAAAAAGGAACTGGTGGAGCAAGAGCAGGTAGTGCTAAATCTGGAACGAGAGTAGGTGGAGGACGTATTTTCGGACCAAGACCAAGAAATTATCATTTCAAGTTAAATTTGAAATTGAAAAGATTGGCTCGTAAGTCGGCTTTTTCTTACTTAGCTAAGAATGATGCAATCATGGTCATCGATAATTTGAATTTTGAAGCTGCTAAAACTAAGGATTTTATGAGTTTGGTTAATTCGTTGAATCTTTCAAATGACAAAGTTCTTTTTATTCTTCCGGAAAAAAATGATAATGTTTATTTAGCTTCTCGTAACCTTGGTAAGGTGAAGGTCGTAACAGCAGATTCGTTTAATACGTATGATTTGTTGAACGCTAAGAAAGTAATCTTAGCTGAGAATTCATTAGAAAAAATTGAAAAGATACTTAATTAAGAAGTGATGCAAACAATTATTAGAAAACCTTTAATAACGGAGAAAGCTACGAATGCGAGTGAGAAATTCAATCGATTCTCTTTTGAAGTTGATAAAAAGGCGAATAAAATTGAAATTAAGAATGCCGTCGAAAAAATGTATGGAGTGCATGTCACAGAAGTTCGTACATCAAATTATGGCGGTGGAAAATCCTCTGTGAAATACACCAATAAGGGAATTGTTGAGCAAAATAGTAAACAATGGAAAAAGGCTGTAGTAACTGTAGCAGATGGTGAAACGATAGATTTGTTTAACAATTATTAATGACGAATAATGAGTCTGAGAAAATTTAAACCGATTACACCTGGTCAAAGGCACAAAGTAGCGAGTGATTTTGCTGAGCTTACTGCTTCAAAACCAGAGAAGAGCCTCATTTCTAGCATGAAGAAATCAGGAGGTAGAAACAATGATGGTCGTATGACTATGCGTTATCTTGGTGGTGGTCACAAACAAAAATATCGTATCATTGATTTTAAAAGAGATAAATTTGACATTCCTGCAACAGTAAAATCGATAGAGTATGATCCAAATCGTACTGCGCACATAGCTTTGTTGTTTTATGCTGATGGTGAGAAACGATATATTATCGCTCCGAATGGTTTAAAAGTTGGTGATATAATTCTTTCGGGTAAAACTGCTTTACCTAATGTTGGTCACGCGATGTATCTTTCTGATATTCCCCTGGGTACAGTAATTCACAATATTGAATTAAAACCTGGAAAAGGTGGATCTATTGCAAGAGGAGCTGGAACTTATGCTCAATTAAATGCTCGTGATGGAAGATATGCAATTATTAAAATGCCATCAGGTGAAACAAGAATGATTTTAACAACCTGTTTAGCTACCATTGGATCTGTATCAAACGCTGAGCACAATCTTGTTGTTTCTGGTAAAGCTGGTCGCTCAAGATGGTTGGGTCGTCGTCCTCGTGTAAGAGGTGTTGTGATGAACCCTGTCGATCACCCAATGGGAGGTGGTGAAGGTAGAAATGCTGGAGGTCATCCGAGATCTAGAAATGGAATGCCTGCTAAAGGTTACAAGACTAGATCAAAAACTAAGTATTCAGAGAAGTTTATTATAGAAAGAAGAAAAAAATAGAATTTAAGGTATGAGTCGTTCACTAAAAAAACCACCTTTTGTTCATTACAAACTAATGAAAAGAGTTGATGATGCTCAGGCGTCAAATAGCAAATCAGTTATAAAAACTTGGTCTCGTGCATCAACGATAACTCCAGAGTTTGTAGGATTAACATTTGCAGTTCATAATGGAAATAAGTTTATACCAGTTTTTGTTACTGAAAACATGGTTGGTCACAAACTTGGTGAATTTTCACCAACAAGAAATTTCCGAGGACACGCT
>JBILIY010000292.1:0-2972 GCA_044368815.1 Crocinitomicaceae bacterium | reverse complement strand
TCAATCCATGGACCTTCATCGGAGATTGTAACAGACTCATCGTGCCAATTTCGCATAAACATACCAATCACCTCGTATCCTTGCTGAATCAATAAATGAGCCGCAACACTTGAATCAACACCACCTGAAAGACCAACAACAACTCGTTTCATAATACAAAGTTAGCGAAAGCTTAGATAATCTCCTTTATTTTCTCAAGGCACTTCATGCCATCAATCGCAGCAGAGACAATTCCTCCGGCATATCCCGCACCTTCAGCGCAAGGATAGAGATTTGTGATACGAATGTGTTGCATTGTATCATGCTGTCTTGGAATTGAAATAGGTGAGGAAGTGCGCGATTCTGGAGCGTGGATAACAGCATCATTCGTTAAGAAACCTTTCATTTTCTTGTCAAAATCCTTAAATGATTGGCGAAGTCTTTTCGTAATGAAATCAGGAAATATTTGATCCATTTCAACACTTTCAGTTCCCGGTTGATAAGACGATCTTGGAAAATCAGTTGACTTTTTCCCATTTACAAAATCTAGAAGTCTTTGAGCAGGAACCTTTTGATTTTTCCCTGCTAATTCCCAACATGTTTGTTCAATTTCTTTTTGAAAATCAAGACAAACAAATGGATCATTTTCCTTTCCTTTAAAATCTTCTGGAAAAATACTGACAACGATTCCTGAATTTGAATACGGATTATTACGTTTGGATGGCGACCAACCATTCGTAACAACTTCATTTTGTTCTGTCGCGCAAGGAGCAATTATTCCACCTGGACACATGCAAAAAGAATAGACACCACGATCTTCGACTTGTGTGACCAAGCTATACGACGCAGGAGGTAGATATTCATCATTTAATCGACCGTGATATTGAAGTTGGTCAATTAAATCTTGCGTATGTTCAACGCGAACACCTAGTGCAAAAGGTTTTGCTTGAATTTCAATTTTTCTTCGATTCAATAATTCAAAAATGTCCCTAGCTGAATGACCTGTAGCAAGAATTAATCGTTTAACTGGATATTTTTCTGACTTATTAATTTCAATTTCTTCAATTTGATTTCCTTTCAAATGAAGATCAGTGAGTTTTTTTTCAAAATGAATTTCACCACCCGATGCTCTGATTTTTTCTCGAATAGCTGTAATTATTTGAGGAAGTTTATTTGTTCCAACATGTGGGTGCGCATCAATAAGAATGTCATTTTTTGCTCCAAAATATACAAGTAGCTTTAATACTTTATCGACATCTCCACGTTTCTTGGATCGCGTGTAGAGTTTACCATCTGAATAGGTTCCAGCTCCTCCTTCACCAAAACAATAATTGGATTCGGGATTAAGAATCCCTGCCTTATTTAGAATTGCTAGATCTCGGCGACGACTGCGAACATCTTTTCCACGTTCAAAAATGATTGGCTTTAAACCTAATTCCAGAGCTCGTAAAGCAGCAAAAAGTCCTGCAGGTCCTGCTCCAATGATGTGAACGGGCTCTAAATTTTTAACTGATTTAAATTCAAATTCAAGTTTGTCTTTCGGGAGCTCTCCATTTATTTTAACCTCAAAAACACAATTTATTTTGATCGATTTCTTCCGAGCGTCAATGCTCCGTTTTTTCCACCGAAAATCAATTTGGGTATCTTTGGAATGCTTTAATTCGTTTAAAATAAGATCTCTTAAGATCAATTCGTCCTTTGCTTCTTCAGGTGAACATTGAAAACTTACTTCTTGCATAGACCGTAAAATTAATGCAATATTACATGTGGATTGGATATTAAAAAAGAGTTTGGTTAGTATAGATCTTAATACTTTCACAAAAACGAAAAGTAAACTTTGTAAAAATTTGTAAAAACGGTTCCAAGATGTATCTTTACTTATTAAAAATAATTTTTATGAAAAAGAGATATTTTTGGGTTTTTTGTATGATGATGGTATCTTTACCGTTTCAGTTTTTTGCACAAGTTGATGAAGAGGAAGATTATAGTCAATATGAGGGTTATTCAACAGGTGAAAATGTCAAAAGGTATTGTACACCAAAAGTAGTTGGATTAAGTCCCGCGAAGCTTGTTTCGATCGGATATGATTTTGCTTTGGGTCATACGATTAATTCCAGTGCAATTGGATTAATTCCTGCCCAGCAAGGGAATGTCAAAAATTACAATGGTATTTCTCTTAATGCAAATATTCCTGTTCTATCAAACAATAAAATTTTAATCAATGTAGGTGGGAGCTATGTTGAGTCAAATTATTCATTTGATACTGATTCACTGTACAATCCCTTGTTAACAGCTTCGGGTAGAGGTTTAAATGCCCTTCAATTAAATACAACGATTTTCAAGCCATTGAATGAGAAAAATTTTATTCTAGCATTTGCGCAAGGAGATTACAGTGGTGATTATTCAGCAAAAAATATGCAATCATTATCGTTTACGAAACTCACATGGTTGGGTGTTTATGGTTGGAAGTTCAATGATAGGTATCAATTTGGTATTGGGGCAACGCAAACGTATCGCGCAGGTGGAAAGAGTTTTCTCCCGGTTATACTTTACAACTATACATCTAAAAATGAAAAATGGGGAATTGAAGCTTTATTGCCTGCGAGAGGGCATTTTAGATACGCATTTAATAAACAAACATTATTACTAGGTGGATTTGAGGTAGTTGGTTCAAGTTATCATTTGTCAAACAAAGATCAACTCTTTCCATCAAACGATGCGACAGGTATGGTTGCTGATTATGACAACAGTAAAATTGAGTTACGTAGATCTGAAATTAGAACGCGTCTCGATTTTCAGCGAGCGTTGAGTGATTTCATTTGGGTTGGACTTCAGGCTGGATATATCATTAACTACGGTTTCAATGTAGACAGTGGTAATTTTTATCGTGGTTTTGGCAGCGATAGACCGTTTGTGATGGAAAATAGTGTTACAAGTGCACCATATGTTCAAGTGAGTATAATCCTCGTAAGTCCTTGAGAAAATTGTGACGG
>JBILIY010000291.1:0-2984 GCA_044368815.1 Crocinitomicaceae bacterium | reverse complement strand
CGATCAACCAAAGCGACGGTTTTAATTGCTTTTGTTGCTTGTTCCAAGAATTTCATCAAGGCGTATTGCATGGTTTTCCCAGAGTTTACCACGTCATCAACCAAAATGATAAATCCTTTTTTCAAGGTCTTTTGATCGATACTCAATTGAATTGGCTGACTCCACGGCTCTTCCTTATTAACTTCGATTTCAAAATAAACCACTTCGATGTTGGAATTCGCTCGGATGATTTCTGATAATTTCTTTGCTAAAATGGAACCATTTCCAACAATACCTCCGATGAAAACAGTCTGCTCTTCAAAACAATTTTCGAGAATTTGGTGCCCAAGACGTGTGATTTTCTGGTCGATTTGCCGATGATCTAGAATAACTTGCATAGCGTTTGAATGTAAACAAAGATATTTGTTTCCCGAGAAAAACGAATTGACTTGAAAAGAAAGAAATGAACAAAGATTGTGAAAGCGTAATTTTTGAATTGAAATAAGCTAATTTCGTAACATGTCTCGATTTCAAGATTCGAAAAACATTCTCAGACACCTCACTATTTTGCGAGTTTGGAATTTATTTCTGCTTCGAAGCAGTTATTATTTGTCCCGAATTTTGAAACGAGAAATCTCTTTTGGTTATCCAGCTTCTTTGAGCATTGAACCGACCACCGCCTGTAACTTGGGATGCCCAGAATGTCCGAGTGGATTAAAACAATTTACACGTCCAACCGGAAAAATCGATTTGAATCTTCATCAAAACATGTTGGAACAGGTCAAACAAAGCGTGTTTTACATCAACTACTATTTTCAAGGAGAACCGTTCTTGCATCCACAATTCTTGGAATTAATTAAACAAGCGAAACAAGCTAAAATTTACACGTCTACTTCCACGAACGCCCATTTCATAGATGAGAAAAAAGCCGATGAAATTGTTCAATCCGGATTAGACCGTTTAATCATTTCCATTGATGGTTTGACACAAGAAACCTACGAGCAGTATCGCGTTCATGGAAACTTGGAAAAGGTCATTGAAGCTACTAAACTTTTGGTTTTGGCTAAAAGAAAATTACAAACTGCGACACCTCATTTGATTTTTCAATTTCTAGCAGTTAAACCCAACGAACATGAAATTCCTAAGGTTTTTGAATTGGCGAATGAAATAGGAATTGATGAAGTCCGCATTAAAACCGCCCAACTTTACGATTACGAACATGGAAATTCCTTGATGCCGGAAAACGAAAAATATTCTCGTTACATCAGACAAAAAGATGGGACTTACAAAATTAAAGGCAATCCCGGGAATCACTGTTGGCGAATGTGGTCTGGAAGCGTTTTTACCTGGGATGGAAAAGTAGTTCCATGTTGCTTCGATAAGGATGCAAAACATGTTTTGGGCAATATCACCACTAATTCCTTTAAATCAATATGGAAATCAGATAAATACCGAGCTTTTCGTCAAGCGATTTTAAAAAACAGACAAGAAATCGACATTTGTAAGAACTGCTCTGAAGGAACACAGGTTTGGAGTTGATTTTTGTTAATTTAGATTTCTGGTTTTTGAATCCTTTAGTAGGAAGTAATCGAATTAGAATTATTTTAATAAATGAATAAAATAAGCGAACAATTTTTTTGGGATTGGAAATCGATAAGAAGAACTTTTTTCGTTTTTATAATCTTAGCATTGGGAATTATTTTTGTATTCTTTTATCCAGATTGGAAAAGAAATAATAAAGCAAAAAACTTTAGTGAAAGTACAGATGCAATTTTAATAGATGTGAAGTCAAATGAAACAATTAGTATGACTGAAGTTGGCAATCAAATAATTGTCCATTCGTATGAAGTAAAATTTAAATATTCGGTTAGAGATACTCAATATGAATCAAAAGACATTATTCCAAATAGCATAGAAAATAAAAATCTTATAACACAAATATGTATTAATAAGAATGAAAAATTGAAAATAAAATATGACCCCAAATACCCTTATAAAAGCATCGTAATAAAAAAGTAACACAAATAGCTAAATAACTCATTTCTATAGCTATATCAATGATTTTGATAATTAATATTAGATTTACACTAACTACAAACATTTTAAGTTTAACTAAAAAGATTTAATCGGATGAACTATATCAAACCACTAACTGTTTTTATTGTATTTTCCATGTTAATCAATATTTTGGGTTGCTCAACTGACGAGGAGTCAACTCAACCTGGAAATATTGAATTCTATGAAACTTATTTTACAAGTGAAATATTAACAGAATGGCAGATGGCATCTTTAATTTCGAGCAGAAAAGAATTAGAATTGAAGGATTCATTAGTTCAAAAATCAAATTCAAGTTCTACGGTTTCCATCCAGAAAGGATTATCTGACTTAATTAGGCCTTATGGAGAATATGCAATTGGTTCTGCTTCAAAGGAAAACAAATCAAAAGTTGAATCTTTATTAAAAAGAAAGGATGTTATCGGCGTATTCCCAAAGAATCTCAAATTTATATGGTCTTCAGAAATGGAAGTGCTTAATTTTCAAAAGGAAAAAGGATATATACTATATGCAATTCGAATTCCTGAAAATAACGAGCCCTATTTGAGTGGAAAAGATATAAAAAATGCCATTACAGGCTATGACGAAAATTCTGAAAAAATTACCATTGATATTGAAATGACCTATCGAGGTAGAGATAAATTAGCAGATTTGACTTCCCTTAATTTATCTCGAATTATCGCAATAACAATTGACAATAAAGTTATTTGTGCACCTATTGTTAATAGCTCTATTACAAATGGACGGATTCAGATTTCTGGAAATTTAACTTTTGATTATGCGAATAACCTAGTTGAAAGAATTAACGCATTTTCTGAATTGAATCAGAAAAGATAAAACCTTGACTTAATTTGAAATCACTTATCACCTAATCAAAGGCATTAAAATGGATACTTTTCATTTTAGCTGGTATTTTCTTGTTTGTAAGTTTTCTATATGGTAAAAACAAT
>JBILIY010000290.1:0-2985 GCA_044368815.1 Crocinitomicaceae bacterium | reverse complement strand
GTAGTTTCTTGACCATTATATGCCGTAAATCCAACATTCGTAACGTTCGCATTAGTTAGAGCTGAATAGCCAGGAGTCAAGTCAATAATAGAAACTGAACCAACTGGGTCATTTGCGTAGGTTGCATCTGGCTCACCTTCATTAGCGGTTAATAATTTTGTGTAATTTCGATCGAAAGTGATCATATCAGGCATCGCACCAACTTCCACCTGATTGATGTAATTTCCATTGTAATCAAAAAATACAACTTTACCATTATTTTGCGCGGGAACAGATTCGATAGCACAAGCAATAATACTGTCATGAGCTACTATTGAATTTATACCACCATATGTCGATATGTTAATAGATGAAATCGCAACTGGTGCTGCTGGGTTGGCAAAATTTACAATATCCAACTTTCCAGCGATACTATTGGCAATGTACAAACGATCTACCGAAGGATCAAAAGCGATAATCTCAGCTGAATTTGTTCCGGCTGTTCCATTTGAATAAGAACTTAAAAGGTTTAGGTTTAATTCATTGGTTGGTGTTGGTGCAACATAGTCGTTATCCTTGATGAAAATAATTTGATAATTATTGGTTGCTGAAATGTTTGCATTTACACCAGTAACACCATTTGTATTGGCTGGTATTGTTAATGTATTTGTCCATGTATAATCTACATTTTCAGTAGCATCAGAATAAACAGACAAACCAAAAGTTAGATTTATTGCTGCTGTATTTGCATTGGACACAGTTACAGGTACATTAATTGATCCAATGTTCTCATTATATTGAGCAAAATTACTGGCAGAGGCAATTGATACATCTGCTAATCCTTGGAATGAAACATTGTCAAACCTCCACGTTCCGCCTGTTGCAATTGAGGCAGTGTTAGTTGTTTGACGAAAATCTGTTGTTGTTTGATAATGAGCCGCAAGAATTCGAACACCAAAATTGGCGTTGTTATTTGCACCAGTAATTGCAGAAAAATCCGCTGAAATTCTTCTATATTGATCTCCCACTCCATTATTTTGAAAACGACCGTTATCTATTAAACCATTACAAAATGTTGTATTTGCACTTGTCATTGTGAAATTTGTCCATGTTGTTCCATCTAACGTGTATTGTAAACGAACAGTATTCGTTGCCGTACCTGACCAGCGCTGATCCCATGTGAATCGAATATTTTGTGAGCCTACTGTTGATGCAGTGTACTGCACACCGCTACTTTCATTAGTTGCACCCGGATTTGCAGTAAAAGACCAAGCACCCGGACTCGTTCCATTTTGACCGCCGCAACCATTGTTGATGATTGGATCCATTCCTGTGGCTGCGTTTGCAACTACAAGAGAACCGACTACTTGTGATGTTCCTGTTCCAATATCAGCTGTTGGAGCTGCTGGGGTTCCTGTTATGGAATTATAATTCCATAAAGCGATTGTGTTTTGAGAAAACAAGGATGTAGATACTACCAATCCTAAAAACAAATAAACAATTCTTTTCATTTTTTTAATATTTGTGCAAAGCAACCCAACTCTTATAAATACAGTATTTTTCAAATATGATATTTGTGTTTTACTTATGTAAACCGCATATTAACATATTTACTAGTTGTTAATCCATGTAAAGATCTTCAGTTTGAAATCCAAATTCCAAGCTGTAATGTATCTGAGAATCATAGTTTTTTAGAACGTCTTGAATTTCATCAATGTCATTAATAGATAGATTTGAATCGCAGATAACAGAGATAATCCGAATATTTTCATCGATGAGTTCATTGATTAAAACTTCGAAATCATCAGAACCAAAAGATCTTTCGATAGTTGATTTTAATAAATCTTCTTTCAAGTAATTAATCACGTAGCTCACAAATTGAAAATCCCTTGAAACGATAATTGTTGCCGGTTCCATATTTTAAATTTTTTGGCAAAGTTCAATAAACTATGTTGGGAGTAAATTAAGCTAAAATGAAACGTTTATGAAATTTGAATTCACTTAAGATGAACTTTAAACTTCTTGAAACTCATAGTCTTCATCTAGCCCTAATTGAACTTCAATAACTAGTTCATTTTTTATTGATTCAATAAATCGATCGAAATGTAAAAGTTCATTCCCTTTTGTTTTGTGATCAATTATTACGAGACAACTTTGAAATTCTTCCTTAATAAGTTCTGTTATTAATACAGAAAAATCTTCGATTCCAAAAGATCGTTCAATAAATAAATGTGGAAACTTGAATAGAATAAACTGGAGGCAATACGTTAAAAACAAATTATCTTCTGTTACGATTATGATTGCTTTATACTCCTCCTGCTTTCCCATCTCATGATTTTTTCAGGCTAACTACAAACGTTGATGTTTAATGGTATTCTGCCCTTGATCTGTTGTGATTTCTATAAAATAAATTCCTGTTGAAAGAATGGGCTGAAGTTGAAGAATATTGATTCCTTGTTTCAAATCTAAATATTCGTGCAGTAAAATTTGTCCTTTCATATCTTTTAAAGTCATACTTGATTTCTGTACTTTATCAGAATTAACTTTCAAAAAGAAATACTCGCTTGATGGATTAGGCAAAGTGGTCGCCTCAAAACCTTTCTCCTCACAATTGACTGCTACTGGTCCAAAATATTCATTTTTACCGTCAACATCAACCTGGTTTAGTCGATAGTAAAATGTTCCAGCATTTTTCTCTTCATCCATAAATTGATATGTTAACAATTCATTTGAGTTACCTGCAGCCGCTTGTTGTCCAATCACATCCCAAGTTTCTCCATCTCTTGATTTTTCAACTTCAAAATGCGAAGAATTATGCTCGGAAGCTGTTTGCCAAGAAAGGATGTTTTGGTCATTTTCGCAAGTAGCGTTGAAGGAAAGCAGTTCGACGGGTAGGGGACCACCTTGACCACCTCCGCCAAATTCACTGAAAGAGGTTAACCCTGACCAAGATAAAACATTCGTAATTTCGTTAATTTCACCAAGCGTATTAGCCAATTGTGTTCC
>JBILIY010000289.1:0-2997 GCA_044368815.1 Crocinitomicaceae bacterium | reverse complement strand
TTTGGTATTTTTTATACAGTCGAACCACATTTGGGTTTTCTTGTCTACAAGGCCCACACCAAGAAGCCCAAAAGTCAATGAGTACAACTTTACCTCGTAAATCTGACAACTTTAGATCTTTCCCGTCTGGATTTTTCATTGCAATTTCAGGTGCAGTAATTGTTCCATTAGTCGTTGACGCATATTGCGAATAGGCACTTTGTATTTGATCTACTTGACCTCGAATGGTTTTTGATGCTGGTTGGCCATAATATTTGCTTTCAAAGCCTTGAGCAACTGCCTCCAAAACCTTTAAGTTCTCTGGATCCCACTGATCAAAACTTGTGGTTGGTAATAATGCCATCGATAGAACAATGTTATATGCGTTTCCAGGATCAGCCATCATATTGGCTTTGGCAAAGTCCTCAACTTTTTTCTTGGAATTCATAAACGCATGGTTTATCTCTTCTTTGCTTGCAGACATTTCATTAGCAATTAATGCTTTTTGTTCACTTTCAAAAACGCGTAAAACCTCCTGATGCTTATTGAGTGTCTTCGTCCAAGAAGGTCCTGACATATTAGGTTTGTATTTAAAGTTGTCCAAAGAAGTATTTAATTCAATTTTATTATTTGGTTCAATCGTAACTTGTATGACGTTCTCTTGATTTTCTCCTAGCCTCAAAAGAAAGAACCCGAGTCCTGGAACATTACCATTTAAACGAAATGATCCATCTGAATTAATTAATGTATCAGCAACTGGAATCATTCCTCGATCACTTGGAGCTTCTACGTATAATCTAAAACCTCCTGCACCAATTATTTTACCTGAAATGGAAAAATTATCTTTCGGTTTTTCTGTGTTATCTCCATTGATACTTTTTGATTTAAACGTAAAGTAAAGTACAGGAATAGTTACCGCTGCAATCAACAGGATGACCAATGTTTTATTTTTTTTTAAAACGCTCATGTTACGATTCTAGCATTTGTCGAAGAAGCGAATTAGCAATTTTTGGATCCGCTTTCCCTTGTGAAACTTTCATTAGTTTACCCATGAAAAAACCTGTTAATTGTTTTTCTCCGGCACGATAGCGTTCAACTTCGTTTTGATTTTCTTCAAAGACTTTAAGAATAAATCCTTTCAAAGTATCTTCATTCGAATCTTGAATCAAGTTTAAACGTTCAGCGATTTGCAATGGCGTTTCATTTGAATTTAACATTTCTGGAAAAATTCGCTGTGAAGCAATCGATGTAGAAACCTTTCCTTCATCAATTAACTGTATTAAACTTGCGATAATAGTCGGTTTCAATGGGAATTCTTCGATTTCAACACCAAATTCATTGAGGTATGATTTTACGTCGCCCATCATCCAATTGGCTGCAGCCTTGTAGTTTTTAGTTAATTGTATCAGTTCTTCGTAGTATAAAGCTATTCCTTTGTTGTCAGTCAAATTATAAGCATCGTATTCTGATAGCCCATAATCATTCGTGTATTTTAAGAATAAATCTCTTGGTAACGCCGGCATTTCACTATGTATCAAATCAATTTGATTTTGAGCTACAAATAGTGGTTGTAAATCGGGCTCCGGAAAATAGCGATAATCATTGGCGGCTTCTTTCGTTCTCATGGAAATGGTAATTCCTTTAAGCGCGTCAAAGGCTCTTGTCTCTTGCGTTAAAGAATCACCGTTTTCTATGGCTTCAATTTGGCGATTTATCTCAAATTCGATGGCGCGTTGAACGTTTCGAATCGAGTTCATGTTCTTTACTTCGACTTTCGTTCCAAACTTTTCTGCACCAATTAAACGAACAGAAATATTTGCATCGCATCGCAAGGAACCCTCTTCCATGTTTCCGTCACAAATATCCAAGTATCGAACGAGTTTTCTAACCTCCGTTAAATAATTATAAGCCTCTTGTGAAGAGCGAATGTCTGGCTCAGAAACAATTTCAAGCAGGGGAGTCCCGGCACGATTCAGGTCGACTAAGGTATCGTAAACATCAACATCATGGATACTTTTTCCGGCATCCTCTTCCATATGAATACGGGTCAATTTTATCACTTTCTCGGAACCATCTTCTGTCCGAATTGTAATACCTCCGCCTGTGCAAATTGGTGTTTTATCTTGTGTAATTTGATAACCTTTCGGTAAATCCGGATAGAAATAATTCTTACGAGCAAAATATTGATCACGCGCAATTTCACAACCGCAAGCTAACCCAAGTTTAATGGCAAATTCAACCGTTTTTTTATTCATAACTGGCAGCGTGCCAGGGTGCCCCAATGTAATTACACTTACATTCGTATTGGGATGTGCACCGTATTCGTTGATGTCGTTGGAATAGGCTTTCGTTTTGGTCAGCATTTGCGCGTGAACCTCCAAGCCAATAACGGCTTCAAATTTATTTCGAATTTCTTCGTTCATGTTAAACGCGCGAAATTAGTTCTTTCATGATGGTCGTCATCTTTGGCTCTTGACGGCTAGCTACTTCAATAACATCCTGTAAACTCACTTTCTGAATTTTTCCTTTCACCCCTAAGTCGGTAATGATTGAAATCGCAAAACAAGGAATTTCCATGTGGCGAGCTATAATTACTTCTGGAACAGTTGACATGCCAACAGCATCAGCACCTGTATTTCTTACGTATTGATATTCCGCAGGCGTCTCAAGTGTTGGACCAGTCAGACCTGCATAAGTTCCAACTGAAACTTTGATGTTATTTTCTTTCGCGATTTGCAAAGCTAGATCAATCATCGAATGGTCGTAGGGCTCACTCATGTCTGGGAATCGAGGACCTAATTCGTCAAGGTTTTTACCAATTAGCGGATTTCCTGGAAAAAGGTTAATGTGATCATTTTGAATCATTATTTCACCAACTTCGAAGTCAGGGTTAACTCCACCTGATGCATTGCTCACAAACAAACGTTCAATTCCTAAAAACTTCATTACACGAACAGGAAATGTAACTTGTTGTAATGAATATCCTTCGTAGTAATGAAAGCGTCCCTGCATGGCAAC
>JBILIY010000288.1:0-3001 GCA_044368815.1 Crocinitomicaceae bacterium | reverse complement strand
GAAGTGAATATAGTTGATGGACAAAATATTTGGGTGAAGTATCACGAAATCGCTGCTGGAAGTATCTGTATGGTAGGGAAAGTTGTCGAAATTGAAGTAATGGAAAATCGTTAAGATAATTCAATTTTTCCAAATTACTCCTTTTCAAAAAATGTTGTTAAGTCATTCAGTCGCTGAATTTCGATCATTAAATCTTTCGGTGTATTTTCAGATTTTAAATCATTGAAATTTAAAATGTTATAACTATTTACTTCTTTAATCAATCGAAGCATTTCAACACTTTCAAGTTCTTTAGAAAGTTTGACTTCATTTTTCCCATCAGTTTCTAATTTAGGCCATTTTTTCGCCCAATTTTTTAAATTTTTCACTAATAAATCGCAACATGAAATTAAAAAGTTTAATTCCGAATTTGATGCGGTTTTTTGCAATATCAACGCACGATTTTTATGATAAAGATTGAATGTATCAAGCATTGATTCTGAATTCAACAGCTCAATTTCGAATTTGTCGATTTCGGTTTCTAATTTGAAATTCAACGTTTTACAAATTGTAACCAGTTGTTTAAGTTTTTTCTGCTTGGCAATAATGAGTTGTGGAACATGGCTATTAGCGAAAATTTCATGCTTGATTTCAAATAGTTTATTTTCTAATGCTTCCTCTGATTCTGAAATTGAATCAACCCCAAGAGTTTTTAGTGCTTCATTAATATTCATTTCTCTTATTTCGTCGCATACGAATGTTTAAGAATTCAACCAATAAAGAATAAACAAAGGCAAAATAGACGTATGCTTTAGGGATTTTTTGATGGAAAGCTTCAGCAACCAAAAGCACACCAATTGTCACAAGAAAACTCAGCGCAATCATTTTAATGGTAGGGTTATTACTAATGAACGTGCTTATTTGACCACTAAACAAGAACATGACAACCATAGAAACAATTACTGAAAAATATATGATTACCATTGGGTCATATCCCGTTTCAATACGAATTCCGTTGGTCATACCAATTGCCGTAATTACAGAATCAAAGCTAAATATAAGGTCTACAAATACAATTTGTGTGATGATTCCAGACATTGTCGTTTTGGTTTTATTTTGATCTGAACTTTCATTTCCTTTCACACTTTTATGCATTTCGATGGTGCTTTTGTAAATTAAAAAGAGACCACCTATCAATAGAACAATACTTTGACCTGAAACTCCAAAATCTAATACATAAAAAAGAGGAGAGGTCATTCCAATAATTACCGAAACAATACCCAAAAGAAATAATCTTACGATTAATGCTAAAGATAAACCGATGTTTCGTGCCTTTCTTTTCTGTTCGAGAGGTAAATTGTCTGTTACAATTGAAATAAAAATGATGTTGTCAATTCCTAAGACAATTTCGAGAAGTGTTAAGATTAAAAGATAAGTCCAACCTTGAAAAGTTCCTAGTATTTCAAAAAAATCCATTATGCTTTATTTATAAATTTAAAAAAGTAGTCTAAATCCTTCGGGTTTTGATCCGAATCCGTATGAATTTCAATTAGTTGCGTAATATTTTTTGGGTCGAAAAAATCAACAAGCGTTTCAAAAAGATTTGATTTTTCAACTATTGTTTTACAAGTTAATCCAAATGCTTTCGCAATTGGTTCTGCTTGCTGAGTATGAGCAGATTCAAAGTATTTTCTGCCTTGATTCGAGCCTGCTGGACCTGGAATAATTTTAAAAATCCCCCCACCTTGATTGTTTACGACTATAATTTTCAGGTTTTTGGGAAAATCCGAAATCCATAACGCGTTGCTGTCATAAAGAAACGAGATATCACCGCTAATTAAAACATGATTTTGATTCGGATTAGCCATAGCAGCTCCAGCAGCCGTGCTTGAGGAACCATCAATCCCGCTTGTCCCACGATTTGATTCGTATCGAACATTATGAATCGGATCGAATAGTTGACAGTAGCGCACAACCGAACTATTTGCCATATGAAGCACACAATTTTCAGGTAACGTTTGAAAAATTGAATCAAAAACAACGAGATCTGTTAAATTATCGATTTTCTGCATGCAAGCTGAAATGCTATCTTTTGCCAAATAATCAATCGTTTTCCATAATCCGAAATAATTTTGTTTATTGCGTTGGTAATCAATTGCGTTGATTTGCTTGAAAAATTTCTCAGGTTCTAGTTCTATGCTATCTGACAAACATTGATAAGTATCCATCCATGGAAACTCATATCCGATTTTCCAATGCATTTTCGGTTTGGCTTTTCTTAGAAAAGACTTTATTTTTTTCGAAACAACTGCGCCTCCTAATGTAATTAAAACATCTGGCTGATATTTTTCCTCTCCATCTAATGGAATTCCATTTAATGTTCGATCGATACATGCTATAAACGACTCATTGAACAGATTTGATGTGTTTTCAACCAAAACGATTACGTTGGAGTTTTTTGCAAACTTTTCTAATTCAAGGTTTAATTCATCATTCTTTGCTAGCTGACCAGACAAAACCATTATTTTAGATTCTGATAACTGTTGAAAAGCCTTTTTTAAAAAGTCGCTATTTATTTCATTATCAGTTAATTTATTCTGAATTAATCGGCTGAAATTTTTAGATTTTTCAACTGTATTATAGAGAGGTTCACTCAATCCGACATTAAAATGAACTGGACCTTTCCATTTCCCATATAGAAAAGACATTCCTTCATTTGTATTTAATTGAGCCCTCCAGATCGCATCGTCTGATAAAATCGTATCATCAAAGGAAATCGAATATCGAATGTGGGATTTGAACAATTCATTTTGAACAATGGTTTGCCCGTCTCCTTGATTCACCCAACTAGCAGGTCTGTCCGCAGTAATTACCAGGATTGGAACACATCGATAATAAGCTTCTGCAATGGCAGGATAGTAGTTCAATGCAGCTGATCCCGATGTGCAGCAAATGGCTACGGGTTCGTTTAATTCTTGACTTAACCCAAGTGCAAAGAAAGCGGCAACTCGTTCATCGTGAA
>JBILIY010000287.1:0-3011 GCA_044368815.1 Crocinitomicaceae bacterium | reverse complement strand
ACCGCCTTTAGAAATCTATTTTGATAAATTTTACAATCTTCAGAAAGGGGATGTTAATTTTTTCAAAGAAAAGGACTCAAAAAATATCTTTTTGGAAGATTACATTATGATTTTTTCAGACTTGAATTTTGAAAAACAACAGTTTTTAGAGATTGTACAACCAATTTGGACAATTGCGAGAAATAATGGATTTAAAATATTGAGTAAATAATGTTTTTTCTGATATACCAAAAAGTGAATATGAATTTGAATTTGAAAAGAGTATTTTAAGTAATTTAAGTTTAAGATTAAAATACTACATTATATCAAAATAAAATCTATCTGAATGATAGTACATTAAGACTGTAATTAGTTCATTCGAATTGTAAGGTTGATTTGTAATTCAAATCGATCCGCAAACAATCGTTTTGATTATTAATCATCATAGTGCTTTCAAAAAGCTTATTCATCAAAAAAGAAAATCAGACAAAGTATTAAACTATTTTTGTATGCAAATCCAATGCACTGATCAATCATAACTTTGTTTCGAACAAAAAAACAAAGAATTATGATGAATTCAAACAAAAGCAAACTCAACCTTGACTTACTTAAGTCAAAAATAAGAATGGGAAAGACAAAGCCTTTGTTAAAATCATTATTAAACCAACCTCTGAGAAAGATAAATAATTCCTTAGTTTAATAAAAAAGAAATTAATTTTGTGTGTATATTAGCTTTTCTGTTGAACGAAAAACGCCCCTTATGAAAAAAGTATTTAGTTCTTTTATTGTCATATTTTTTTTATCCAATATATCACTTTCCCAAATAAGCATTAATGCAGGAACTGGACTATTAAAAGGATTCACGACCGATAAATCTTTTTTTGGTTTGAATGCGGGAATTGAAATGCCAAGAAGTAACGATATTACTTTTTATGGTCGAATCGGACATTATTTTCCAAGATTTGAGGAACAAGTTAATTCAACATTCGTGACTGCATCAGATTTCACTACGATACCTTATCAACTTAGTGTAAATTATCAGTCTAAAATGAACTACACAACTTTTGAAGGAGGAACCAGATATTACCTAGGAAACGATTATGATAATGGCTTTTCTCTTTACGGTGGAGGAAACTTTATGCTTTATATCAATTCCGTTAAGCGCGATTATGAAAAGGAAGACGCCACTGGAAATTACTCATGGGAAGCAAATTACCAACTCCCTACCAATGAACCGGAAAAAGGAAAAATATTAAGCATCGCAATGGGGCTTCAGGGAGGTATGAAATATACCATTCCAGCTACAGGTACTTTCTATTTTGATGTTAATGGACAATACTCCATTTTTGGACAAGCTAGCAATAACAACATTTCAACTGAATTAAATTCTCCATTGTTTTTTACCATAAACATTGGATTCAGGAAAGATTTGTATTAGTTTTTGAATATCAGTACACCTTAAGTTTGACTTTAAATAAAAGGTAAATTTGTCTCAATGAATGAAATTTGCTATTTCAATAGTAATGATGGATCCGGTTTATTGGGATTTGGGGTAAGCGATCAAATTCGAATTCAAAGTTCGCCATGTTTGACTAAACTTCAAGACTTTATCAGCTCAAATAAGTCTAACTATATTTTTGGAGCGCTCAATTATAATCTGAAAAATGAAATTTTTGATTTAAACTCCGAGAAAGAAGATAAACTCGATTTTCCATCCGTTTTGTTTTGGATTCCGAAATACGTTGTAAAAATCCAAAACGAACATTTTGAATTTGTTCAAGGTGAAAAAAATGAAGAGAGTTTTACTTTCTTGAATGAATTTTTGGAGGAAGAAACAGATTTGAATTTTCATCACTACAATAAAAATCTAGAACCTCGAACCTCGAAGCAAGATTATATTACTAAACTGCAAAAAATTAAATCCTACTTGCAGCGCGGGGATATCTATGAAGTAAATTTTTGTCAAGAATTTTTCGCTGAAAACATTGAAATACCATTCAAATTGGACCTGTACTTCAAATTAAACCAAATAGCTAAAGCTCCATTTTCAAGTTTTTTAAAATTCGATGAGTTCACTGTTTTTTGTAATAGCCCTGAACGATTTATTCAATTGAAAGAAGGAAAACTAATTACTCAACCAATAAAGGGAACTGCAGCGCGAAATATTGACAAATCAATTGATGAATCCAATAAATTAAATTTAAAAAACAATCAAAAAGAGCGATCGGAGAACATTATGATCGTAGATTTAGTGAGGAATGATTTATCCAAAATTGCTATTAAAAATTCAGTAAAAGTTGATGAATTGTGTGAAATCTATTCTTTTCCAATGGTACATCAGATGATTTCTACAATAAGTTGTATCCCTAAGAATGAAACAAGTTTTACTGACATAATTAAAGCTACCTTCCCAATGGGTTCGATGACAGGCGCACCAAAATTTAGCGCGATGAAGATTATTGACGAATTAGAAGATTTCAATCGCGGATTATATTCGGGATCAATCGGTTACATCGATCCAAATGGCGATTTCGATTTCAATGTAGTTATTCGAAGTTTGATTTATAACTCGAAAAAAAAATACCTATCCTGTTCGGTTGGAAGCGCAATAACTATTCTATCGGATGAGGAGAAGGAATACGAAGAATGTCAAATAAAAGTAGACAAACTACTTTCTGTATTGAGAAATCATGAACATTGAACGTGAATTTCAATCGGTTATCAAATCAATAAAATCGAATTGTTTCTTTATCGCCTGCAGCGGCGGAGTTGATTCCATGGTTTTAATTCATATGGCTAAAAAATTTAAATTAAAAGCCCACGTATTACACGTTAACTACAATCTTAGAGGAATCGAAAGTACGGAAGATGCAAATTTCCTAAAAGATTATTGTCATAAAAAAAGCATTCCTATTTCAATTCATGAGGTTCATTTGAAAGAACAATTAAATGAATTTGGAGGCAATCTGCAGAATGAAGCCCGAAAGATTCGCTACGATTTTTTCGCATCAAATTTGAGCCAAGTCGAAAAT
>JBILIY010000286.1:0-3014 GCA_044368815.1 Crocinitomicaceae bacterium | reverse complement strand
AATTGAAAAAAAGAAATGAAACTGGGAAAACTGACGATTTTGGCTCTGCTGTTGCAAAAAGTTTGAAAGAAAAAGCAAAATCTTTGGGTTACGAGTAGTAAAATGAAACCTTCTTGAGTATTCTCTTGTTTAAGGAATTATGCATGAAATTGAGTCGTATTTTAAATCCATTGATCCAGTATTTGCAGCATTTTTAGCTACGACATTCACTTGGCTTGTAACTGCTGCGGGAGCTGCTCTTGTTTTTTTCTTCAAGAAAATGCATCGAGGAGTACTAGACGGAATGCTTGGTTTTACCGGTGGCGTTATGGTTGCGGCTAGTTTTTGGTCTTTGCTAATGCCGTCCATTGAAATGTCTGAACGCTTTTATCCAAGCATGCCTTGGATGCCAGCAGCGGTCGGGTTCTTAATCGGAGCACTTTTCCTTTTCTTCTTGGATAAAAGTATGCCGCATTTGCATATCAATTTTGGAGATCACGAATCGGAAGGTGTCAAAACGCAATTACATAAAACAACTTTATTAGTATTAGCGATAACCCTTCACAATATTCCTGAAGGATTGGCAGTTGGAGTCTTATTTGGAGCTGCAGCTCACGGGGTTGAAGGTGCCACAATTGCTGGTGCATTAACGCTAGCAATTGGTATCGGAATTCAGAATTTCCCTGAAGGATTCGCGGTTGCTATGCCATTAAGAAGGGCAGGGGCGAGTCGTTTTAAAAGTTTCTGGTATGGTCAACTTTCAGCGATTGTGGAACCTATTGCGGGAGTAGTTGGTGCTGTGGCCGTAATCTATATGGAGCCAATTTTGCCTTTTGCATTAGCCTTTGCAGCAGGTGCAATGATATTTGTAGTGGTGGAAGAGGTAATTCCGGAAACTCAACGAGACAAATATACCGACGTGGCTGTTTTGGGTTTCATAGGAGGATTTTTAGTCATGATGATTTTGGATGTTGCGTTGGGTTAATTCCAGGAATTCCGATCGTTTATCACTATTTTTGTTCTAAACTTTCAAATGGAATTCATCGACCCTATTTTAGATCAATACGTTTGTGATCATACTGCTCAAGAAGGAGAACTTCTAAGGAAAATAAATCGCGAAACGCATCTGGAGGTGCTTCAACCAAGAATGCTAAGTGGTCATTTTCAAGGCCGTGTCTTGAGTATGTTTTCCAAAATGATTAAACCGAACCGAATTCTTGAAATTGGAACCTATACCGGATATTCAGCACTTTGTCTTGCGGAAGGATTGACAGATGAAGGCAAATTAGTAACAATTGATGTTAACGAAGAATTGGAATACCGTGTTCGAGGTTATTTTGATAGTTTCGAATTCA
Source organism: Crocinitomicaceae bacterium (assembly GCA_044368815.1). Classification (GTDB taxonomy): domain Bacteria; phylum Bacteroidota; class Bacteroidia; order Flavobacteriales_D; family Crocinitomicaceae; genus UBA952. The sequence continues at coordinate 1,680 of JBILIY010000286.1, read as the reverse complement.
GTCAAAAAATAACTTATTTGGTTGGAGATGCGATTAAATTAATTCCGACAATCAATGAAAAATGGGACATCGTTTTTATTGACGCAGATAAATTGAATTATTTAAATTATTATCACCTTGTTTTCAGTTCGGTAAAAGTTGGTGGCTATATTATTGCTGATAATGTACTTTGGTCGGGAAAAGTAGCTGATTCAACGAAACAAGATCGGGAAACGAATGTTCTGCGCGAATACAATGATTTCGTCCATAACGACCAAAGGGTAGAGGAGGTTCTTATGCCAATCCGAGATGGACTTATGATAGCAAGAAAGATCAGTGAATAGTCGATTCGAAATAAAGCAAACAGCGGATGGTTCAAATACCATCTTTTTACCCGACTTGAACGAGAATTATCATTCATTTCATGGTGCTATTCAAGAAGCCAATCATGTCTTTATTAAAAATGGTTTGGATCAGTTTTTATTGACTTCTGAAATTTCAATTTTTGAACTTGGACTTGGAACTGGATTAAATGCATTGTTGACATGTTTGTGGGCTGAAAAAAACAAGGTGAAAATTGAATATGTTTCCATCGAAGCATTCCCTGTTCCAATAGATTTATGCAGAAAAATGGATTACCCGGCTCGCCTTGATACGCATAGTTCGAAAGCTTATTCAAAATTATTGGAATCAGAATGGGAGCAATTAGTTCCTGTTTCGAATTATTTTTCTATTCGGAAAATTCATTCTTCAATTCAAGAATGGACGAACAATCAGAAATTCGATTTAATTTTTTTTGATGCCTTTGGTCCACGAGCTCAATCAGAAATGTGGGAATTGCCAATAATGGAAAAAATGTATAATCTACTAAAGGAGAATGGGAAGTTGGTTACTTATTGTGCCCAAGGACAATTTCGTAGAAATTTAAAGTGTTTGGGTTTTACTGTTGAATCGTTGCCTGGTCCACCGGGTAAACGAGAGATGACATGCGCTCATAAAAATTAACAATTATTTTACCTATGATTAATTGAAGATTCAAAAAAAGCACGCTATTTTTGCAGTGAAAATTACAGTTCATAGATGTAGTTTTTGAGTTTTATAGTTTTAGCATGGTTTAGCAGAAAGAGGAACAAGTTGAGATTTGTTCCTCTTTTTGTTTATATTCGTTTTAACAATTCTTTTATTTCACTAAGAATTAGCGCTGTTGCTCCCCAAACAATTTTGTTTTGCAATTGAAAACAAGGAACCTTTATTAATTTCGAATTATTAGAAATTTCAATGTCAACTTCAGTAAGGTTTTCATCATTTAGTAAATCAGAGCAATTAACGATAAAAATGTCATTGACCTCTAGCGACGATAAGTCGTAATTAGGGATTTCTTCATGCCAATATAAATATGGATAAACTTCAAAATTTGAAACAGGAATATAAACCGGAGTAATTTGGCCTATCAATTTGGCTCGGTTCATTTCGATATTAATCTCTTCAATTGATTCGCGTCGGGCGGTTTCTTCTAAATTGCTATCAAATAGTTCTTTTTTCCCTCCAGGAAAAGCAATTTGTTTACTATGGTGACCATCGTATTCTGATCTTTCAATTAAAATGAAATAAATTTCAGTTTCTTTTTCGAAAAGGTGCACGCCAATGGCTGAAAGTTTGACTTCCTTTGGCTTTTCAATATTTTCAAAACGCAAAGGGTAG
>JBILIY010000059.1:0-6742 GCA_044368815.1 Crocinitomicaceae bacterium | reverse complement strand
AACAAACGGATGATTTTCCAGTATATAAAATCCCAACGAATGTTGCAATTTGGGACGCAAACGGCAAACGAATTGAAAAAATAACAATCGATTCAATTGAGCAGTCGTTTACATTCGCCTATTCAGGAGAACTTAAAAACTTACTTTTTGATGCTGATCAAGTTTTACTTGGCAAATTTTATGAAGATAAACCGGCAAGCCAATTCATTCATCAGTTTTATAACTCTGGTCGCTATCGTTCGAAATTAACAGCACTTAAAAGAGCCATCAAAGTGAAAAGTGATGCATCTGAAAAAATGGTTTTTGATGCTATGAATGACCCTTTCTGGAATATTCGTTTGAATGCCATTTCGTTGTTCGGAATCGTAAAAAACAAACTAGCAGATCAAGGACTTAATCGCATTAAGGACATCGCAATTAATGATACAAAACCGCAAGTTCGAGTGGAAGCGATCAATTACTTAAAATCACTTCCAGCGTCTGAAGCAACAGCTTTATACAAGAAAATCATCGAAAATGACAAATCGTATTTAGTAATCTCATCGGCACTTCAAGCATTAATGGAAGTAAATCCAGATGATGCTCTATCTGTGGCTCGAAACCTTGAAAAAGACAATAATAAAAACATCAATATTGTTCTTGCAGAAGTTTATGGGCAAAAAGGAGAGGCTCAAGAAATTACCTTTTTCGAAAAACAGATTAACGAGGGAAAAATGAAAGGGTATGATGAATTGCGATTGGTCATCGGATACGCTGTATACATAATGCGTATGGACATCGATTTACAAGAAAAATCACATGCCATCTATACCATGATGAATGAAAAAGGAGGATCAAGCGTTAAAATGTATTTATCTCGAATCATCGAATATAACATTAATACATACGGGGAAAAAGTAAACGAGCTTGACATGGAAATCGCTCAATTGGAAGAAGCTAAAGCTTTCGGACAAGCGGATGACAAAAAACGTATCAAACAACGTTACGAAGATTTAATCAATAACCTTTCAACTTTAGTGAATACGGAAGAGTTGGGTTATTAATTAGAATGATTTCGGAGACTATTTTAGTATTAACTTGAGTTATTAATTTTATTTGAACTCAGGGAATAATTTTGTAATTCCTTCCTCGCTTGCATCACAAATGCCCCTTTCTGTAATTAAAGCCGTAACCAGTCTTGCAGGAGTAACGTCAAAACCATAATTTCTTGCTTGAGTTGTTTCAGGACAGATTAATACACGATCAATTTCACCATCTGAGTATCGTTTACCTTCAAAATAGCGAACCTCATCTTGATCCCGTTCTTCAATCGGAATTTCTTTAAGTCCATCTCGAATTCCCATATCCAAAGTTGTTGAAGGAAGAGCCACATAAAAAGGAATATCATTGTCTTTGGAGGCGAGTGCTTTGAGATACGTTCCAATTTTGTTGGCGACATCTCCATTTCTAGTGGTTCGGTCAGTTCCTACAATCACCATATCAACCATTCCATGTTGCATTAGGTGTCCTCCTGTATTATCAACGATTAAGCTATGATCAATTCCGTGTCGGGTCAACTCGTAGGCCGTTAAATTTGAACCTTGATTGCGGGGTCTTGTTTCATCAACCCAAACATGCACTTTGATTCCTTTCTGATGCGCTTGATAAATCGGCGAGGTAATCGTTCCCCATTCTATACAACCGAGCATTCCCGCGTTGCAGTGTGTTAATATGTTAACGACATCTCCTTTTTTTCTTTTCGAAATTTCTTCAATAATTGGCAGTCCATGAACTCCAATCAATCTGCATGTTTCAACATCTTCTTCAACGATATTCCCCGCTTCAGTCCAAGCCGTATCAAGAAAATCTTCCGATTCGTCCAAAGCTTTTCTCATTCGATCCAACGCCCAAAATAGATTAATTGCCGTAGGTCTGGATTTTCGTAAAGCCAAAAATGCCTCTTCTAAAAAAGAACCATCTAATTGTTTTTCAATCATTTCCCTGACAGCTAAATAAACACCATAAGCAGCAGTTGCACCAATCAAGGGGGCTCCACGTACTGTCATGTTTTTGATCGCAACTTCAGCATCTTTGTATGTTGTGAGTTTTACATTCACAAGATTATGAGGCAACTTACGTTGATCGATAACCTCAACATAGTTATCTTCAGTTATCCAAATTGTTCTAAATTTATTCGACATTAATAAATACTTAAAAAACATTAGTAAATAAAAAAGACCGGCATAACCGGCCTTTATTCTGTAATTTATATGTTTTATTCTCCAGTTACAACTGTTGTGTAAGTTGTAGAGAAAATTCCACCAGTAACTTTCCAGTCAACAGTAGCGATTTTGGTAATACCTCCATTTTTTGCCGCTGTAATTGCTCCAAGATCTGTTTGACCAAACGTGATATTCAAAAAGATTTTTCTACTTGCCTCTCCTCTTTTTTCACCTACAGGATGGTTTGTTACCATCAATGGTCCAGCCACAGAACAAGATCCTAGAAATCCAGCTAATACCAAACCAATTCCTAATTTTGTTGTTTTTTTCATTTCTTCAATTTTTATAAGATTATTCTCCAGCAACAATAAATTCTTTCTTTACAAAAAACACATAAGACGTAATTTTGTAATCTACTGCACCTATTTTTTCTATACCTCCATTTTCCGCAGCTTCAACGATGCCGAAATTTTTGTTTAACATTAATCCATGAAAAATGGTTTTTCCGCTTGTTGGAGCCATTGCTGCTGAGCTTTGACTTCCACCACTGAAAAAACAAATCGTCGAAGATGTTCCAACTTTCTCTCCTAAATCATTATTTGTTACAATAAAAGGTGTTGTTACACCACATGAGTTCATGGTAAATACAAATCCAATAGCTCCTAAAATATATGATATCTTTTTCATTTTCTTTTAATTTTTATTCACCTGTTACGATTGTTTTTACAAATGGAATAATGAAATACGTAGTTCGAACTTCAACTGTTCCAATTTTTGTAATTTCTCCATTTTGACAAGCTTTCTCTAAGCTGATGTCTTTCTCAACTCCGAAGAGAGCTAATTTAGCAACTCCCTTTTTTGTTCCGACAGGATTGTCAGTAACCATGTAGGTGCTTGTAACACACGAGGTGAAAAACAAAGAGCAACCCGCAAAAGTTAAAAATTTCAATTTCTTCATAATATTAATTGTTTTGTTAAAAATAGTAAAAAAATTCTAGAATTATGTAAAAAACAAAAAATCCCGATTCAAAAACCGGGATTTCTATTTGTTTGATAGATAATTTATAGACCAAAAGCAGATTTTACCTTATCTACATAGTCTAATTTTTCCCATGTAAACAACTCAACTTCTTTGGTAATCTCAACTCCGTCTGGTCTTTTAAACGTTTTTGTAACAACTTCGTTTTTACGTCCCATGTGGCCATAAGCAGCTGTTTCAGAATATATTGGATTACGCAATTTTAATCTTTGCTCAATTGCGTATGGACGCATATCGAAAATAGCTTCTACTTTTCGTGCAATTTCTCCATCTGTCATATCGACCTTCGCAGTTCCAGATGTATTAACGAACAAACCACATGGTTTTGCAACACCAATTGCATAAGAAACTTGAACTAAAACCTCATCACACAATCCAGCAGCAACCAAGTTTTTCGCAATGTGACGAGTAGCATAAGCAGCCGAACGGTCAACTTTTGATGGATCCTTTCCTGAAAAAGCACCGCCACCGTGAGCTCCTTTTCCTCCGTATGTGTCTACAATAATTTTTCTTCCTGTTAAACCAGTATCTCCATGAGGGCCTCCAATTACAAATTTCCCAGTTGGATTGATATGGTAAGTTATGTTGTCGTTGAATAGCGCTTGTAATTCCGGCTTCAATTTAGCTTTAACGCGAGGAATTGCGATTTCGATGATGTCTTTTTTAATTTTAGCAAGCATGTTCGATTCTAAATCGAAATCATCGTGCTGCGTTGATACTACAATCGTATCAATTCGTTGTGGAACATTATCATCAGAATATTCAATCGTCACTTGAGACTTTGCATCCGGACGTAAATAAGGAATCAAACCAGCTTCATTATTGCGAATGTAAGAAAGCTCTTGTAAGATTTTATGCGCCAAATCCAGAGCCAAAGGCATATAATTTTCGGTTTCTTTCGTCGCATAACCGAACATCATTCCTTGGTCACCCGCACCTTGAGCATTTGCTTTTGATTCAAAATCATTATTTGCAACCGCGCGATCTACACCTTGGTTAATATCTTCAGACTGATCATGTAAAGCTGAAATTATACCGCAAGAATTCGCGTCAAACATATATTCCGACTTCGTGTACCCAATTTTTTTAATTGTTTCACGAGCAATTGATTGAACATCTAAATAAGTAGTGGTTTTTATTTCACCAGCCAGCACAACCAATCCAGTTGTAACCAATGTCTCACAAGCAACTTTTGATTCTGGATCAAAGGCCATGAAATTGTCAATTAACGCATCTGAAATTTGATCAGATACTTTGTCAGGATGTCCTTCAGAAACAGATTCAGAAGTAAATAAATACGCCATTTTAAAGATTTTAGGTTTGCAAAGTTACTAAGAAGATTTATAATTTTAAATTTATTTGACTTTGAAAATCAATTATATCAAATCGAATCACAAACCCTCCTCAACATCGGATTTGGCCTGTAACGATCTTCACCATAAAAAGAAAATAATTCTTCGAGTTTAGTAAGCACATTTTTAAGTCCAATTTCCTTTGACCAAGCGATTAATCCTTTCGGGTAATTGACTCCTTTGGTCATTGCCAAATCTATATCCTCTTCGCTTCCGACTTGCATAAAAACAGCATCATACGCTTCATTGATGAGCATTGCGAGGATGCGGTTGAAAATTTGTTTTCCAAGTTCTTCATTTTCAGTTGGCACTGGAAGCACTGACCCTTCGGAATAATCATAGTAACCTCTACCACTTTTTCTTCCTAAAAATCCTGCTTCACGATGTCTTTTCTGAGTGAATGATGGTTTAAATCTTGGATCGTAATAAAACGCTTGAAAAACAGATTCAGTTACGGCATAATTGACATCGTTTCCGATGTAATCCATTAATGTGAATGGCCCCATTTTGAAACCTCCGAAATGCGTCATTGCCCAATCAATCGTTGCAAAATCAGCGATTCCTTCTTCGTAAATACGCAAAGCTTCTCCATAAAATGGACGTGCCACACGATTTACAATAAACCCGGGTGTGTCTTTGCAAACAACAACAGTCTTTCCCCAACTTTTTATCAAAACAACAGATGCATTCAGTGTTTCTGTACTGGTTTGAACAGCAGGAATAACTTCCACCAATGGCATCAGTGGCGCAGGATTGAAAAAATGAATTCCAACAACACGTTTTGCGTTTTTCAAAGCCGAACCAATCGAAGCGATGGACAGCGATGAAGTGTTACTAGCCAAAATACAATTTTCGGAAACAACTTTTTCAAGTGATTCGAAAACTTTATGTTTAATCGTCAAATCTTCAACAATCGCCTCAATGATCAGACCGCAAGATGAAAAATCGTTGATGTCTGATGAATATTTAATTCCACTTTCGATGTCGTTTTTCTGAGTATCCGTTATTTTACCCTTCTCAATTAATTTAGATAAGGTCTTGGCTAAATTGGATTTTGCTTTTTCAAGTTGGGCTGCATTTAAGTCAATTAAAACGACGGAATGTCCACTTTGAGCTGCGACTTGCGCAATCCCGGCTCCCATTGTTCCGGCTCCTAAAACACCTATTTTTTCTTTCATACTTTATTAGTTTCGAATGTTCGAATTGCGAATTGCGAATGGTTTGTTTGCGAATTATTAAATCCAGTTCTACATTCGCAATTCTACCGTTCGCAATTCTACATTTAAAATTATGGTTACTTTCCTTTAAATATCGGAGCTCTTTTTTGCAAAAACGCATTTACTCCTTCGGCAAAATCATCTGTTTCTCCTGCTTCTGTTTGTAAACGCTCTTCAACATCAAGTTGATCTTCCAAGGAATTAAACAAGCCTAAATTGACTGCTTTTTTGGTTAATCCCAATCCTCGAGTAGGCATGGTGGCTAGGTGTGAGGCAAATTTGGTGATTTCCGCTTCGAAAACTTCATCTTCAACTACCTTGTAAATCATATTTAGTTTTTCGGCCTCTTCGGCAGAAACTTTATCGCCAGTAATCATCAAAGCGAGTGCCTTTTGCATGCCAATTAGTCGCGGAAGGAAAAACGTTCCACCAGAATCGGGAATTAACCCAATTTTTGAAAACGCCTGAATGAACGAAGCCGATCTCTTTGCAATTGCAATATCACAGGCCAAAGCGATATTCGCACCGGCACCTGCTGCGACACCATTTACGGCAGCAATGACGGGTTTTTCCAATTCTCTGATTTTTAATATGATTGGGTTGTAATGCTCGCGAACAATCGATTTCAATTCAGGTCCTTCCGGGTCCGTCGCTTCAGCTAAATCCTGTCCGGCACAAAATGCTTTTCCTTCACCTTTGATTACGACAACACGCACTTGTTCATCGATTGCACAAGAATCTAGTGCTTCCTGCAATTGAAAAGCCATTGTTTGATTAAAAGAATTAAAAACCGCAGGTCTATTTAGTGTTAAGGTGCAAACACCATTTTCAATACTTCGTAAGATTTCCATAATTTAGAATTGTCATACAAAAATAGAAGAATTGAATTAACTGAAATTGGGAACGTTAAAAGTTGTACTCAACATCCCAAAG
>JBILIY010000247.1:0-3370 GCA_044368815.1 Crocinitomicaceae bacterium | reverse complement strand
GGCGGGAACAGAAAGCGATGCTTCTTGTCGGTCTTTTGCTGCTAAAATGGATAAAACATCCTCATTAGTTAACTTACCAAGTCCGACATCAATTAAGGTTCCAACGATGGCTCGTACCATGTTTCTTAAAAATCGATCGGCACTTATTTCAAAATAGGCATCATTCTCTGAAACAAACCAAGAAGCATGAGAGACCGTACAAATGTTTGTTTTAACATCGGTGTGTAGTTTAGAAAACGAACCAAAATCTTTTGTGCCCAGAAGAAGGTTAGCAGCTGAATTCATTGCTTCAAAGTTCAATTCTGTTGGATAATATAAACTCAATCCGCCGTTAAATGGATTTTTCTGTTGATGAATGAAGTAACGATAGGTTCTTTTTTTAGCATCAAAGCGCGCGTGTAAATCCGCCTTAACTTTGTGAATGTTACAGACAGTAATGTCTTTTGGAAACATGCGATTCAGCTTGAAAATAAGATGTTCAATGTTTGCGATTTCAGGCAATTCGACATGAAAAAAATATTTTTTTGCGTGCACACCAGCATCCGTTCTTCCACAACCAACAATGGGCACTTCTTTCCCGGAATGTAATTTGGAAAATGAATCCTCAATTACTTCCTGAACGCTTATTGCATTTGGTTGTCTTTGCCATCCGTGGTATGAACTTCCATTATATGCTATTTCGAAAAAGTAACGTTGCATCCTCTACCGCGAAGTTAAGAATATTAGTTGTTTTGAATTGCGAACGGAGTAGTTACGAACGTTAGAATTGCGAATTACTAATTAGCAAGTCGCAATTATTCATTCTTCATTATTCTAAATAAAGCACCATCCCACTTTGGTAATCAACGCTGTAATCAAATCCAAACGTTTGACTTCCATTGATTCCATTCTGGAATGTCCAAGTGATAATTCCCTTATCTTCATCAAGTTTTCCGGATAATAATTCTCCACGTTTAATTTTAATATCCTCGTTATTGGAAATTGGAAATTGATCTTTGATGACAATCGGAATCATTGCACCGCCATTATTTTTGATTTTGATTTCCCAGGTAATGTCATATTTTTCACGCGAACCAATTGTTTTAGAACGTGATTTCTCTTTCACACGTGTTCTTTCCATGCTTATTTTGTTGTCTTTTCCGAATGAAAATGAAAGCGTGTCTTTTGTGGAATTAACATCCAAATACGATTTCCCCATGAACGTTCCATCAAAATAGATGTTGGATTCCCCACTCATCAAGTTTAATTTTTCCCAACCGGTTACCTGTGCTGCTAAATAAACACTTGGATCAAGTTTCGGAACTGCATGATACTCATACGAAGCATTTAAATCATAGCTGGAAATACTTACTCGGTGATCCATTCCATCTGTCGGAATTGACATCTTGGATTGAATTACGTATTCTACACGCAAATCTTTTTTCTCAACTGTTGTCTGAACAGTTGATGCCCATTTGTCTTTGTCATCTGCCACCTTAACTCCGTCAATAAACACATTTCCTTTTTTTCGTGAGCGTGCTCCTCTAATTTGAACATCTTCGAGTTCTTCTCCATCTACTGTTATTTCTGAAATAGAAGAAGCAGTCATTCGTGCTGGCATTCTTTTTATGTCTTCTTTACTTATTGAAACAATACCCCCAGTTACATCACCATAACTAGCTGGAACATCATTAGTAATTATTACTTCATCCAATTCAACAGAGTTTGGTTTTAAAAAGAATTTCAAATAAGGCGAATTGATTTGTTGCTGTCCATCTTCATACCCCACAAAAGAAGCTTTAACCCATGTTTCTCCTCTTGGAACAGTTAGTGTAAATTTCCCGTCGAAATCACTTACTGCATTGATGTTCGGATTGTTCAAGAATGCTACTTTAGCGAACGGCAGCGGCTCTCCGGTTGCAGCATCAATAACTTCACCACGTAATTTTTCGCCATCAAAACTAACCGCTGGAATCGAACGTGATGTTTGTTGAGTTTGTTGCGGGTAATTGTTGTAATACAGATACCAAGGATTCAATGTCGGTTCTTGCGCATTTTGATACGGGTCATTTGTAGATAAAACCATATCTACATTTTTCCATTCAATACCGGTATTTTGACTTACATTGGCTTTCGATTCCAATTTTACAGCTTTGCCGATTCCTTCGCTTCGCATGTCATAATAAGGTTTCCAAGTTGCACGTGGAGAAATGTAATTGAATTCAAAATTCGCATTTGTTGCTTTTTCAACATCCACTTCCACAACAATTTCAGAGTAATTAATCACTGGTTTACTTCGTTGACTGATGATTTCCTGTTCCAATTGATTCATTCGCTTTTGCAAATCTTCCAATTCGGCATAGATTGCAGTTTGTCTTGTTGTGATTTCTGTCAATTTTTGATGCATGAAGGTATAAGCATCTTTAAGCTCGGTCATTTTCATGCCTTGAACTTGCCCTTTTAAATCCCTGTTCTTCATCAATAAGCGACGGTCCAATTCTAAAATTGTGTATTCATCACGGAGTTGCTCGTCTTTTGCATCCAATTCCTTTCTTTTAGCGTTGAGTTTTTTCACTTCCTCGCTGCTGATTTTTTGATCCTCGTAGTTTTTGCGCGTGCGAACTGAAAGAATGGTTAAGTTTCCTTCTGCTTTAACTTGAACTGTATTTGGGTCAATGAAATCCGTTAGTTTTTGAAACACAACTTCTTGTTTTCCGGGTAACAATTCAACTTTATTTTCATGCTGAATTTGAGCGCCTGTAAAAAACACAGTTACTTTCTTTATTGGAGCAAATACACTTACTTCTTTTTGAGCCTCAACAGTCAAAGAGAAAAATAATGCTAGTAGTATTATGAATTTAGTTTTCATGATTTTCTAGTTTATCTGAATTTACTCAATGTATAAGGTCATACCATTTTGATAATCGACACTGTAATCAAAAGTCATTGTTTTTAAACCTGAAATTCCTTGAAGGAAAGACCAAGTAATGATTTTGGTTTTATCATCTAATTTGGCTCCTTCGACATCACTGTGTTTTACTTTAATATCCGCCGTATTCGAAATCGGGAATTGATCTTTTATGATGAGGGGAATGTTCGCCCCACCATTGTTTTTAACTTTTATTTCCCACGTTACTTCAACATGTTGACGAGAACCTATTGTTTTGGTTTTTGATTTTTCTTTCACCCGGATACGTTCCATGCTGATTTTGTTATCTTTCCCGAATGAGAAAGAAAGCGTGTCTTTTGTGGAATTAACATCCAAATAGGATTTCCCCATGAACGTGCCATCAAAGTAAATGTTGGATTCACCACTCATTAAGTTCAGTTTTTCCCAACCAACTACTTGTGCCGCTAAATAAACACTTGGGTCCAATTTCGGAACAGCATG
>JBILIY010000285.1:0-3023 GCA_044368815.1 Crocinitomicaceae bacterium | reverse complement strand
GATCGATAAAATGAATAGCCACTTGAAATTCGTCATAGAATAAAATGGAAGTTGGGTTGGAACCGTTAAATGAAAAACATGCTACGATATCTTATAAATGGAGAAATATCGATGCCCTTTGGAAATATACATTCAACCGGCCTGACAAAATTGTGACTTATGAAATGGAATTGGATTGGATAAGAAATGTTTTAAAAAATGAAAACGAAAAACGTTATGCCATAATAGCGAATAGCAAATATGTCGGAAACATTTATTTGACGTCGATAAGCAATGGAAAATCCTTTTTTGGTATTTTTATTGGTGAAGAAAATGTCCGCGGCAAAGGCGTTGCTCGAATAGCAATGGAAAAATTATTTCATCTTGCTAAAAACACATATGAAATAAAGGAAATATACTTACGCGTAAAAAAAGAGAATACGGATGCCATCAGATTATATCTAAAAATGACTTTTTCAATTCATGATGAACATCTAGATTATTACCTTTTGAAAAAGGAATTGTAAATGAGATTCGAAGTTAAGACTCCAGTCATTGAATTTGCAAATCGTTGCGCTGAACTCCCAACGGTAAGTATAATTATGCTAACCTATAATCATGGCGTATTTATCGAAGAAGCTATTAATGGTGTAATAAATCAAAAAACTGATTTTACCTTCGAATTGATTATTGGCGAAGATCATTCAACTGACAATACGCTGTCAATTTGTAAAAAATACGCGCTGGAACATCCTGATAAAATAAGATTGTTCATACACAACTCAGATAATAAAATAAAAGATGTTGATGGTAGGCCCACTGCCAAATTTAATTTGATGTACTCATTTTCAAAATGCAAGGGAAAGTACATAGCACTTTGCGAAGGAGACGATTTTTGGACGGATGAATATAAACTTCAAAAGCAAGTAGATTTTTTAGAAAAAAATACAGAATATGCAGCCGTTTTTACTGATTTTGACAAACTTGAATATAAAAGTGGACTTGTTAAATCAAACTTCAATCAAAATAGGCATAAGATTTCAAAAGATTTTGGAATTAATTCGGATAATCTTTTTTCAAAGAATCTAAAACTATTAAGGACTTTAACCGCAATCTATCGATTCGAAACATTGAAATCATTCAATTTTTATTACTTATTCGCCGCAGGAGATACGCAATGGATTTTTCATGCACTACAACAAGGAAAAATTTACTACATGAATTTTTCGAGTGGAACCTATCGTGTTCTTGAGGATTCCGCCAGTCACACCAAATCTTTTGAAAAAAAACAACTGTTTCTTGAGAACTACGTCAAATTTTTAGAGATCATCAGAAAGAATTCACCTTTAACATTTAGAGACAAAAGATACATTCAAAAGACAATTTTAATGTCCAAATTAAGGCGATCAGCACACGAGAAAAACCATTTAAGATTTTTAACCATCTCATTACATCTTATGATTTCGTTTCATTGGACTCGCAACATTATATCAAATTTTAAATACGCTTTTAGAATGTCAAATACTGAATCAATATCAATCAAAAAATAAACAAGTATTGAGAGCATATTTTTTTGTCATTACTCCTTTAAATTATTTATATGCTCTTCAAGCTTCAAAAGATGAACGCTTTAAATTTGAAGAAAAACACTTGATCATATTATCTAATTATCATAGAAGTCTGAGTCAGTTCAAAGAAATCGTCGATGATTCAGATTGGAATTCGATCCAATATCCGTGGAAAAATTGGAACAATTTTAAAAAGAATAAAATTCAATTATTGGCTATTGAACTATTCAAATTTTTTATGTTCTGGACGATTTATAGAAAAATTAAAAAATCCAATGCTATCGCATTTTGGGGAAATTATAACCACAACTATTTTCGAATGATCGTTAGGAAATTTGATTCGATTTATTTGATTGATGATGGCTTCGCAACTGTCAATAGCTTAATTGGAATTGAGAAAAAGGCAATGACTTTGGGAAAAACGAAAAAAATAAGTTTGTATACTATTTTTAATTTGACTTCAAAATCCATTGAAATAGTTAGGCATGATTTTAATAAAATTAGAATTTCCGATTATAATCCGTCATTCCCAAAGAGACTCTATTTTATTGGTCAGCCTTTGGTGTATAGTAATGTGGTATCCAATGAATATTATACAAATTATATTGATACAGTTTTCGCGTCATATGAAAAAAAAGGATTTGAATGTTTCTACCTACCTCATCGTTCAACAACAAAAGACTATATTCCCAAATACTGGAAAACATTGGAATTTGACTTTCCAATAGAATTAATTGGAAAATTCAATACATCAAGCCCAGCAATATTCGCAACTTTCTATTCGACAGCGGTCTATAATGTTTTTTATTATCTCGGATTAAATAAGGATCAATGTATTTTTTGGGAAATACCATCAGAGCAAATAAGTGACGGGTATAAAAACATAATCACACCAGTTTATAACTATATCCGAAACAATAACTTTACTTTAAATAATCTAAACGATCTGGAAGAATTTGAAAATGGCTAAAACGATCAAAAAATATGGGTATCTATTTCTTTTCATCTCAATTATTCCATTGTTTAATGTAGTAACCTCATTGGCAACGCCATTTTTTCCAGGTAGCTTGAATCCAGGAATTTTCCGTGGAATAATTCTGTCGCTTTTCTTACTTTGGTATATGATAATCGTATACAAACATAATTTTATTACTCAACCAACTATAATTTTCATTACTTACTTATTCATCTTATGTTGGTTTTCGAACTTGCCTTTAACTTCACTTTACATTTATAACAAAGTCATCATCACTTGCCTGATGTTTATTGTTGGACTTGAATCATTCAATTCAACGGAAAAATTCAACTATCTTCTGAGAATTATCGTTCTATCCTTGATTTTTCAAGAACTCTATTTTTTATATTCTAACGTAGCGGGAATAGGTCGAATGTCTTACCGTGATGACTCGGTTTTTTTCGGAGAAACAGGAGTCAATATGACGAAGGCTATGGTAATTTTCCTGATAGCATTACCTG
>JBILIY010000284.1:0-3026 GCA_044368815.1 Crocinitomicaceae bacterium | reverse complement strand
CTCGTTTCGATAAGGTCGTTGAAAAATTTGAAAATCAAGCAGCTCAACTTTCAAAAAGTAAAATGGCAGTAATGGTTAAAACAGATACCTATAGGTTAAAAGAGAATCAGGATATTCTTGAAAATACAATCTATTTAACTACAAGTAAAAACTAGAGAGATTATTCGTAACTTCGCCTCATTGACTCGCCGATGAAATTTAAGTCTTTACTCTCGACTGCTTTAATTTTCAATTTTAGCATTTTATTTTCTCAAAACTCCGAATACCTGATTCCAAAAGATGCTGTTACAGTCTTTAGTATCAATAATATAAGTTTACTTCAGAAAGTATCCGTTGATGAACTCATTTCCTATGATTTTATGGAAGAAGTGCATCAAGAATTATTTGATGGATCCACGACAGGAAAAACATTGAAAGATTTGGGCTTAGACTTTGATCAAAAGTTGAATGTCTTTTATGGAAAAGGCCTGAAAAATGAAATTTCTGGATTTTCATTCGGTGTAAAATCAAAAGAACAGTTATTTACTGTTTTCGACGATTTCGAAATACTACACAAAGATTTTCATGACGCACAGGTTTATGGTTCGTTCTTCAACAATTTGATTATTCGTGACAAAGCAGCGCTTCTTATCCGTGTTGAACCAACAATGGACTTCATTGATCAAATGACCGATTCAATCTGGTATTCACGTGGAAATGAAAGTCCATTTGATTATATTCAGCAGGAAGATCCAATAGACGATGGCGATGTAATGGATGAAGAAATTTATGATGAGAATACGGAGCAACTTGTATTTCCTGAAGCTTCTGATGATCCGAATGTAAAAAACTATTACGAACTAAGAGACAGTGTTCAGCTCGTAATTCAACGTGAACAACTTGATGTGATTTTACACGAATTACTTGAGAAAAAACAAAACCTCATCGTTTTTGACCCACGCTTTGGCGAACAAATTCAACATAATTCCGAAGGCGTTTTTTATATGGATAACTCACGGAATTTAGAGAAAGCAAGTGGTCTTTGGTATTTTCAAACGATTCTTCCTACGCTTTATCAAGATATTCAAGAATTATATACAGGTAACGTAATTCTCGGTGATATGTATTTAAAAGATAATTCCGTAGAATTTGTTTTGGATGCGAGATACGGAGAAAAGTTAGGTTCAATCTACGAAGAGATGAACGACTCTCGTTTCGATAAGAATGTTTTGAAATATATTCCACAAAGTAGCACTGGCTATTTCACATACAACGTTAATTTGCGAAAAGCATACGAAAAAGCATATGACGTTGTCATGCCGATATTAATGGATGAAAAGAATGCTCAGATAGCAATGAATGTTTTGACCATTGAATTGTTAAATGAATACATAAACAAAGATGCACTTTTCGGCACTTATAAAGGCAGTATGTTTGGATACTTCAATGGCATAAAAAAAATAAAAACGAAAAAAATTGAATTTTTCTACAACGAAGAAACGTTTGAATATGGCGAGCGCGAGGCTGAAGCAGAAGAAGAAATGCCAATATTTACTATTGGAATTTCCATAGATCGAGATGATATTCCTGAAAAAATAATGAAACACCTCGGTCGTCTTACCTCCAAAATTAAAAATATGGGTAATTATTGGCGAATGGACAATGCAATTCTCGATGCAGCTCCTGTGTTTTTAATTAACAAAAATGGACTATTGATTTTGACTAATGACGAGGACCTTGCAGTAAATCACTCGAATGGTTATGGTAAAGAAAAATTGGCTAAAATAAATATTAAGAAAGCGAAGAAAAGTGGATTTATGTATGGTGCAGTAGATATAGCAGAAACATTGAATCGTTTCCCGACTGACATATTAAACCCTAGGCAAAACGAACTGATTCAATCACTAAAAGGTAAATCAGGGAAACTTGAACTGACTTCGAGTGAAACGACCAAAACTCACACTTCATTCGACATCAAGTATGTTTATGAAGGAAAAGAGTCCTCAGCAAAGCACTTGCTTGACTTGATAAACACAATATACGTCGTATCAAAATAATTCGTTTTGGCTAAAAAGGTTTTTACAATAATCATTTTAGCTCTTTCACTTGCTGGGTTTCTTTACCTAAGACCATACCTCTTCAAAAAGGAAGCCCCACCCAGAATCATTGATCGTTTACCTGAAGCAGAATTCTTAGGAAAGGCGAATATACTTGAACTTGCAAGGGAAACAAGTGGAATGATGTTTTACAACAAAGTTCCATTTAGGGATTTCACATCCTATGAGTTTATATTAAGTCAGTCTAAAATGTACGGTGTCGACCTTCAAAAACCGGCTTACCTATTTGGAAATGAAGATGGGAACTGGGGCGCAATCCTTCACGTATCTGACAGTTCAAAAACGTCCAATGGAATTGATCGAATCAGAAATTTCGTATCCATTCGCGACAGTCTGATATACGACACAAAGATTTGGTACATCCCAAAACAGAAAGCCTATCTTCATTATGGGAAAAATTATTTATTGGTCTATTCAGGAACTAATTTCAGAATGATTCTCAATCAAGTATTGAATTCTAAAATTTATCGACAAAGAAAGGAATGGAAGCGTTTTTTAAGTCTAAAGGAATTCCAAAATGATCATTTAGTCATCTACTCAAATTGGAAAAAACTAAATAGATTTGGTATCGAAACTGCACTTTTTGCGCATGATAGCGATTCTTTAAGTTTCAATCTGAAGAGTTACTTGAAAAAGAAAACACCTTTTTACATAAGGAAGAAAACTGGAGGGATAGCTTTTGCCAGCATCGCCAATTCAAAAAAGTCTGTTGAATTTCATCTTGACATTGAAAAATTGAACGAACATCAGGAAGACTCACTTTATGTTTCACTGGTTCAAATCGGAAGAAAATTTGGATTTCCAATAACTGAATTTTTAAACGCTTGGAATGGAGACCTGTGCTTTGCAGAAGGAGGTGAACAAAAAATGTTAGAAAAATATGTAACCACGGAATTAGATGAAGAATTTAATGTTACCGAGGTGGAAAAA
>JBILIY010000283.1:0-3029 GCA_044368815.1 Crocinitomicaceae bacterium | reverse complement strand
TCCAGCGTATGTCGTCCAACTTATGAACTCATTCTTATTTCTCCATTCAAGTTGCGTTCCGAGCGAAGGAATCTTTTTTTGTAGTTCAATTTTTTGCCATCCATTCATCAGAAATAATGAAAACTTAATTTTTTTTGATAGTTCATTTTGATATCGCATAGCGGTAACATAATATGGTACTAATTCAGGAGCTAAACTTCTCGTATAGGCTATATGATCCCAACTTTTTGGCGTTTCGAATGTGTAAGGTGAGGAAAATACGCCTATATCAAGCCACTGGTTATTTTTTTTACTCAGAGAAAACCCAATCGAGCCCTCATAAATCCAACGAAAATGTTTTTTCTCCGAAACATAATTCGAATTCATGTAAGATCCGAATGCAGGTGTCAATTGAAATCGAATTAGATTATTTGGTCGATACTTAAAATCAACTAATGCCAAATTAATACCCAAGGAATTTAATTGATTGGAACTTACATAAATCGGAATATTCTCTTGACTAAAATCCAACGGATTTAGACCGTAGTATAGGTCTATTCCACCAGAAATTTCTAGTTTATTTTGTCCGTAAAACCAAAAAATAGAAAATATAAAACTGCTAATTAAAACGAATCTCACTTTTGAATATAAATGGTTTTTGTTAGATCAATGTTCTCATTGAAAATGTGAATGTATAAAACGTGACTTGATTCAAATTCAATTAACTTCGAATGAGTCGAGTCATCCAAAACTTTAAATTGAAACGACCTTCCTGTGGCATCAAAAAGAGAAATGTGCTCTTTCAAAAATTGGACATTCGAAGTAATGAGAACATGTGAATTGTCAATTACTTCAACTTGAATTTTATCTTCAATCAACGTTTCTTGCAAAGCAGTTGAAAACGTAATTGTTTGAGAAACGGTATCACTTCCACAAGCTCCTGTTCCAATCAATTCAACCAAGTAAGTTCCATTAAACATATAGGTATGAAGTGGATTTGGTTCGTTCGAAAACATATCGTCTCCAAAATACCAAGTTAGATTATCCACATAATCACTGGTTGAATTAAATTGTATGCTGTTCCCTTGATTTGTCGCAATAAATTCCACGTGTGATAATGAATCATGGTGCTTAAGCTTCCAAGTCGACATACTATCAAGCACTGTAATGGTTGCCGCATTTTGAAGAATATTCGCAGTTGCTTGATCCAACGATCCAATAAATGAGGCTCCAACGGGAGATTTATGGAAAATGGAACCATAAAAAACACAAGCGCTCAGATATGTTCCTGCATAGCTAGGATGGGATCCATCAGCAGAAAATAAATTAATAGTTGGATGATTATCAATGACATATTTCCAAGCTGGACCAGAAGGCGACACACTTGCATTCGCCGAATCTGCAATTCGTAAATAGGCATTTCGCAAACGAAGATTCATTTTATCAAACGAGTTAATAGAATCCCATTGAGGATCACCCACTTGCCTTCCCCATGTCATAAAATACATTGCTTGAGAGCATGGAGCATTCGCAGAAACAGAATCAGCTAATTGCACCGCATAAGGAAGTGTTGCCGAATTTACTTGCCCATAAGGAAAACTCGGCTCCTGACTTTGTCCTTGTAAAACAACATAATCCCAAGGTTTGCTGTTTATTTTTTGAAAAGTTAGCGGATCATTCACATGGCTTTGAAATGTAAAACCTCCATTGGTCTTTGAATCCACAGTAACAATATCACCTTTGGAATTACTGATACTTTTGAAAACTGCAGGCAAATCATTTGAATAAATGTAACTATTACCAACGAACAAAACAGAAATACTGTCTTGACAAAACGAATTCAATGAAAAACAAAAGAATGCAACCGTAAGAAGTTTTTGCATGACTATTTTATTGTAAATTTAACTAAGTTTACCGAAATGAAAAGCATCATTCTTGTTTTTGCAGTTGTATTATCCTCAAAAGTTATTGGTCAATTTCAATTTAATTATTCGGATAGCATTCTGGTATTAAAAAACGGATCTGCGCTGCAAAATTCATGGGCGGGTGGTTTAAATTACGCGCAAGTTTCTGACATTGATTTTGATTTCGATGGAGACTTGGATCTTTTGGTTTTTGACCGAAGTAACGACCAGGTTAAACTATTTGAACACAAGCAGGATGGTGTAAATCATTTTTATAAATACAAACCTGATGGTTACGTTTTGTTTCCTTCTGACATTCGTTATCGTTTAACTTCAATTGATTACAATCAAGATGGAAAAAATGATTTGTTTACATATGGAATCGGAGGGATTAAAGTTTATAAAAATGTTGGGAATTCAACGATAGGTTTACAATGGCAACTCGCTAAAAACTTGCTTTACTCGGATAATTGGGGAACACAATTAAATCTTTACGTCAGCTCTGCGGATATTCCTGCTATCATTGATGTTGATTTGGATGGCGATATCGATGTTCTTACCTATCACATAAGCGGGGAGCATTTGCAATATCACAAAAATCTGAGTCAAGAAACATTCGGACATTCTGATTCATTGATTTTCGAGCTTAAGAATGAGTGTTGGGGTGGATTTAGTGAGGATGTAAATTCAAATACGGTTTTCCTAAATGATCAATCTTCACCTTGTCAAGGAGGAAATGTTCCAAATCCGCAATTAAAACCTAACGACGCTGAAAAGGCCCACGCTGGCTCGACAGTTTTGGCTTTGGATATGGATGGAAATGGTGTAAAGGATTTGATTTTAGGAGATGTTGCGTACCCATCGATGAATTTGTTAATCAATGGTGGTTCTGAGGTGAATACTAATTCACTCATGATTTCTGCAAACCCAAATTTTCCTTCTAACTCTACCCCAATTAATATGCAACTATTTCCAGCTGCATTTTCAGTTGATGTCGATTTCGATGAAAAGAAAGATCTACTTGTAGCTCCAAATGCGAAAAACGTTTCTGAAAATGAAAGCAGTTTGATGAAATATAAAAATACAGGAACTAACACAACTCCAAATTTTATTTTTGAAACGAAATCCTTTTTACAAGAGGAAATG
>JBILIY010000282.1:0-3033 GCA_044368815.1 Crocinitomicaceae bacterium | reverse complement strand
ACACTGGCAATTTCCTCTTGAAAATCTTGATTTTTTTTCATCATAATTGAAAATGCATCAATCATTCGAAGTCCTACAATCGGATTTTTGGATAGGTAATATGCTTGAGAAATGCTTTTAGCATCAGTTGGTTTATATTTCGCGACAATAGCCAACTTTTGAAAGAACTCAAATTCTTTTTTTTCGATGCTCACTGAATCCATTTTCAATTCATCATCATATTTGTCTGCCATTTGCGAGAAATAACGGTTGTTTTCGTCAATAGCACCTTTATTGTTTGTCCATTTAAACTTAACAGCCAATGCGGTAAAAATTAAGAAAAGAGCAACTGCCGCTAAAATATGAACTACGGAAAAATATCCGTATTTAAGAATCTTTTTCATTCACTAGAAAAGTTAAGGAGCAAATTTAGTGAATCGAAGTGAAAATATTGCAAGTAGCACAAATTCAATCTTTTTAAGAATGATTTTCAAACTAGTCAAGAATAAAGTTCTAGAAAAAAACACGACCAATTTGATAGATTAGCAATACTTTTGAACTTTCAAAAAAAACATTTGTTCCATTCATATTCACAATAGATTATAATGAAAAAAACAGGGGTATTGCTTATTCAACTTGGAACACCAACTAGTCCAAAAACAAGAGATGTTAGAACTTATTTATCCGAGTTTCTTAACGATCCTCGCGTTATCGATCTTCCTTGGTTGGCACGTGTACTTTTAGTTAATGGAATCATTGTTCCATTTAGAGCGCCTAAATCCGCGAAGATCTATAAAGAGCTTTGGGAACACGGAAATGGTAAGTCACCGCTTCTCACACATACTGTGAATCTACAGGAAAAATTGAAAGAAAAATTTAAATCGGATCATGTTACGATTGAATTAGCCATGCGCTATCAAAATCCTTCTATGGATTCCGTTCTTGAGCGAATGCGTCTAGCTAATTACGATCAAATCATCATTTTACCATTGTTTCCTCAATACGCGAGTGCATCTAGCGGTTCAGCTATCGAAAAAGCGATGAATATCATCCGCAAATGGTGGGTGATTCCAGAGGTTAAAATTATCAATCAATTTTGGGATAATGAAGGTTACATAAACTCTGTTGTGGATCGTGCGAAACAATTCGATTTGAATGATTATGACCATATTTTATTCTCCTATCACGGTTTACCGGAACGACAAGTCGATAAGGTCTATGAAGGAACTGATTTATGCGGAGAACAGCCTTGTGAGACCGAAGTGAATGAGAAAAATAAATTCTGCTACAAGGCGACAAGTTACGCCACCACCAGATTAATTGCTGATAAATTAGGGATTCTTGAAAATAGATATACAGTATGTTTTCAGTCACGACTAGATAAAAAATGGTTAACTCCTTTCTCTGACAAAATCGTTGAAGAACATGCAAAAAAGGGGGCGAAGAAATTATTGGTTTTTAGTCCTGCTTTTGTTGCTGATTGCTTGGAAACGATTATCGAAATCGGCACCGAATACCAGGAAATTTTTGAGGAACATGGTGGAGAAAAAGTTCAGTTGGTTCCCAGCTCGAATGACCATCCTGAATTTGTGAAGGGGTTGGTTGAGATGATTAGGGAAAGGTTGTAGTTGAGGGTGGAGGGTGGATAGTTGAGAATGTAAAATGTAGAATTTCGAATTTAGAGTTGAAGGGTGAGAATTTAGATGTTAATTCTTTAAAACCTTCACTGTTTTGGAAGTTACTCCATCGGAAATTTGGAGGTAATACATACCAGCGCGAAGATTGCGCATGGAAAGTTTTGGCGTGTGGAGGCCGGAAGAAGTGAGTTCAATGCTGGACTGCACGATACGACCGGATTCATCGGATAAAGACGTGGATATGGTAGATTCTTCGGAAACGATGAGCGTGTAGGTGATGTCATCGTTGGTTGGATTGGGATAAATGGGTAATAAAACAAAGTTTCCGCCTTCGGTGTTGAGGCACGAAATGTTATTGCTCAATTCGGTTTCGATGAGTTGGTAATCATTGTAGGAAATGGCTTCCACACATAAGTAGCTGATTTCGTTGTCTTGAGTTGAAATAAAAGCTGACGGACTTGCATTAAATAAATAAATATGACTTTCTCCTGGAAAAATAGGCTCAATGTCAGTTTCAAGAATCGGTGATGAATTATAGGCTTTAAGCAAAAGATCAGTTTGAGTAATTTCAACAAAACCAAGATTACGAAGCTCCACCCCTACTTTATAAAATCCATTTATATCTTGAACAAATAATTGATTAATTGCCAAATCAACTCGTGGTTCATTTACTTTCAAATATTGGTATGCAGTATCTTTGCAGCCAATGGCATTTTGAATCGCTAAATAGGTTAAAATGCTGTCTCCTATGAAGGAAGAAGCAAACCCCGTTGCTTCGACAGGCTCAGCAACCGGGGTTTGGTAAATATGATTATTTCCGAGGTTCCATTGGTATGAATTACCTCCTAAACTATTGTTTGTGAAAACGACCGGAACGCCTGCTACTACTGTTGTTGGATTTACGGAATAAGCGGCATTGATTTCCGGTTGAACGTTCACAATGATGAGTGTATCGGTGGTACAACCTTGATCGGAAGTGGAGGTTAAGTTCAGGTATTGAACCCCTGTGGTGACGAATTTATAAGCTGAATTTGTTCCGTCCAATGGATATTGCAGGTTAACCAACCAATCCGTTTGATCAACACTTCCTGAATCAATTGAACTCAGATTTTCAAAGGTTGTCCAGGTGTTTTTGCAGGCGGGACCGACTTGCCAAGATAAATTTGGTATTGGATGAATAGGAACAGTTCTTTCAATCGTGTCTCGGCATCCGTTACTCGCTATGGCCACTAAACTTACTTGATAATCACCATAATCTGTAAAAACATTCGTAAACGATGTACCCGATGAACTTGCTCCGTCGCTTATATTCCATTGATAATTCGATATTGACAGCGTATCAGAAATTACAGTTCCGTTAATAAACTCAACCGTTTGTTTTTCACATGGATTGACAATACTAAAATCAACCACTGGT
>JBILIY010000281.1:0-3038 GCA_044368815.1 Crocinitomicaceae bacterium | reverse complement strand
GCATCTCCATACGAATAGAAACGATATTTTTCCTTGATAGCTTCTTGGTATGCTTTCATCAATAATTCGTGACCGGCAAATGCTGAGATCATCATCAAAAGGGTTGAAAGTGGCGTATGGAAGTTAGTTATTAAGCAATCCGCAACACTAAAATCATACGGAGGGAAAATGAATTTATTCGTCCATCCGTCAAATGGCTTGAGATTTCCTTCGGTAGAAACAGATGTCTCTATTGCTCTCATACAAGTAGTTCCAACTGCGCATACCCGACGTTTATTCGCTTTTGCCTCGTTCACAATTTCGGCAGCATTTTCAGGGATAATTACTTGTTCAGAATCCATTTTGTGTTTAGTAAGGTCTTCTACCTCAACCGTTCTAAATGTACCAAGTCCAACGTGAAGAGTCAACTCTGCAAAATTGATTCCTTTTAATTCCAAACGTTTTAAAAGTTGACGAGAAAAGTGAAGCCCTGCAGTCGGAGCAGCTACAGCACCCTCTACTTTTGCAAAAATCGTTTGATAGCGCTCTTCATCTTCTGGTTCAACATCTCGTTTTATATACTTTGGAATTGGAGTTTCACCTAATTCAGTAATTTTAGCTTTAAAATCCTCATAGGGACCATCAAACAAAAAACGAAGCGTTCGACCACGAGAAGTCGTATTATCAATCACCTCAGCAACTAACGAATCATCTTCTCCAAAATACAATTTATTTCCGATGCGAATTTTTCTAGCTGGATCAACTAATACGTCCCAAAGTAAACTTTCACGATTCAATTCTCTCAACAAAAACACCTCGATTTTAGCACCCGTTTTTTCTTTGTTTCCATACATTCTTGCAGGAAAAACGCGCGTATTGTTCATAATCATCACATCGCCTTCATCAAAGTAGTTGATTACATCTTTAAATAGCTTGTGTTCAATTTTACCTGTATCGCGATGAATAACCATTAATCGAGCATCATCTCTATTATCAGTTGGATGTTTGGCGATTAGTTCTTCAGGTAAATCGAAGCTGAACTCCGATAATTTCATTTTACTCATAAGGTGAATTTTAACCTTTTTTAAAGAAAGGATTGCAAAGATACAACATCGCAACCCCAGTTGTCAAGTAAATGATGATTTATTTACATTTTAACCACCTAATTGATTATGGTGAAAATTATTTTTTCGAAGTCTGTTATTTTTAAATGCACAGTGCGTTTATGTGTTTGTCTTCTAAAAAATCAAACTAAAAAATGTCTAGTCCTGTTTCAAAAACCAAAATTAAAAATCAAGAAAACACCCTTTTGGATGCAATCTCCAAAATATATAAAGATTCACAAAATTCCAGTTTGAATAAATCGTTGTTTCGTGAATTGACCCCTGAACTAAAAATAGTTTCTAAATACTTGAAGTCATCTAGAGATGAGGCTTTTATCTTCTCCAATTTTGCTACGATGAATTTGTTTGGCGAAACAATTGATATGATCGAAGTATTTCGATTTTTCAATATTACGCCATTTGAAATGGTTCCATATCTTCCTGCTTTAAATAAACTCGTGGATAAAGGACTCATCTCAAAGAAAAAATCACGAAGAAGAACAGAAGATGCCATGCGTCGTTATAATTTTCATATTCCTGCAGAAATCGTGGATGCTTTAATGAATAAAAAACCATTTCCAAAAAGAAAACAAGAAAAATTTGCCGACCAGTTTGAGGTAATTGGAAAATTATCTGACGTTATCAATGAATGCGTCGAGGAGACGATTGATTCTGATGAAATGTATTCAGAAATTAATGAGGTGTTAAAGGCAAATAGTAAGTATCCTTTTATAAATTGCCTGAATAACATAAATCTATCCCAAACGGATCGTGCTATTTACATTCATGTTGTATGGAAAACTATGAATGGAGGGATTTACATAGATATTGATGACTTAGTCTCATCATTTTTTGGATCAACATCAGGGAAGGTTAAATATTTGCAAGGAATATATGCGAAGGAAAACAAATTGTTGAAGCAAGAACTTGTTGAATACAGTCAAGGGAGATTTTACAATGACATGGAATTCACTATTACTGACAAAACTGGAGAACTTTTAAAAACGCATGGGATTAATATTCTAAAACCCGAAAGCAAGAAGAGTACCATTAAACCGGAATCAATCGTGTCCAAGAATTTGTTTTATGAGTTGGATGAGAAAAGCCAAATTGACAAAGTTCAAAACATGCTTAACAATGAGACCTATCATGAACTCATGACTCGTTTATCGGGTAAAGGACTGCCACAGAACATGAACATTTTGTTGTTCGGAGCCCCTGGAACTGGAAAGACGGAAACAGTTCTTCAGTTGGCCAAAGCCTCAGGTCGTGAAATCATGAAAGTTGACATTAGTCAGTCCAAATCTATGTGGTTCGGAGAAAGTGAAAAGTTGATTAAGAAAATCTTCAAAGATTACGAACAATTGAAGAAAGAATGCAAGCTTGACCCAATATTAATGTTCAACGAAGCGGACGCGATTCTTGCAACTAGAAAGAACAATACTTCTAGCAGTGTAGCCCAAACAGAAAATGCGATTCAAAATATTCTTCTCGAAGAATTAGAGAATTTTCAGGGTATTTTCATCGCAACAACCAACTTGGCTGAAAACTTAGACAAGGCGTTTGATAGACGGTTTTTATTCAAAATAAAATTCCATAAACCGGGTGTTGCTGCACGAGCTTCAATTTGGATGAGTAAACTAGAAAATATTGAAAAATCGGATGCTGAAAAACTTGCTACTTCATACGATTTAACGGGTGGACAAATTGACAACATCATTCGTAAGGTAGAAATCGAAAACCTAATTAATGGTGAAAAAATGACTTTTGAGAAGTTAGCGGAATTCTGCAACCAAGAAATTATCCTTCAATCAAGAGGAGGAAGTAGAATTGGATTTGGGAATGCCGCTTGATTTTCTAATCAATATGAATTGAAATAGGAAGAATGAAATATGAGTCAACTTCCTTTCCATTTATTTTTGCAGGTTTCCACACAGGCATTTTCATCAACATTTC
>JBILIY010000280.1:0-3058 GCA_044368815.1 Crocinitomicaceae bacterium | reverse complement strand
ATGAATTTGTTATATATTTGTAAAAAACTTAAAAAAATTACTATGAAAAAACTTTTACTTTCCTTTTCTGTCATTTTAACTGCAACAGCCGTAAATGCACAGATAATTGTAGCTGGTGTTTCTCCTCAAAACATCGTTGCAAATTACAATAACTCTTGGGCTGACCCAGCGAGTGGATGGGGAACACCTGATTGGAGTATACCCGGGCCTAATTCTTTCGTTGAAGATACATTGATGATCGTTGACGATGGTTCAACTGGAACGAATGCCCAAGGAAATCCTGTTTCTGCTGAAGGATGTAACCCATTACTTAATAATTTAACAGGTAAGATTGCTGTTATCTATAGAAACACATGTGAATTTGGTTTAAAAGCTTTTAACGCTCAGAACGCAGGTGCTGTTGCAGTAATCGTAATTAACAGAACCCCTAATGAGTGGCTTACCATGGGAGCAGGTGCTGATGGAGCAAATGTTACAATTCCTGTAGTTATGTTAGACATAAATGATGGAACAACGCTTGTTAACGAAATGGCAAATGGTCCTGTTGTTGTATTTATGGGTAACAAAACTGGTTTATTTGCAAACGACATCGCTTTGAATCCCAATGCAGCTTTAGCTCCTAAAGGAGGAATGGTTCATTCTTTATTGGCTCAAAATGGAACTGAATTTAACTTTGAAGTTGGAGCAAAAATAACAAACCCAGGTAACCAACCTCAGTCAAACGTTTCTTTAAATGCGAAAATAACAAATCCTTCAGGTGCGACTGTTTATGATAATTCAGTTACTGGTTTTTCATTAGCTGCTGGAGATACTGTTGGTATTGATATTTTTCCTAGTGGTTCATCTCCACTTCCTCAGTTTTCATTAAGTTCTTATTCTGCAGGAACATATACGCTTACTTACACTGCTGATCTTGGTGGAACAGATGAGTACAGTGATGATAATACGTTAGAATTTACATTCACAATCAATGATTCCGTATTCTCTTATTCTGCAATAGATCCAGCAACAAACGCGATGGGTGCATCAAATTTCTACAGACCAAGCGACAATACTCAAACATACTCGGTTTGTACAGTTGTTCAAGACCCTAATGCAAGTAGAGTTGCAGCAACTGGAGTTTATTTCGCTGCTACCACTGCTGCCAATACTGTTCCATTGGACGGAGAAGAAATGTCATTATACCTGTACACATGGGATGACCAATTTACAGATTTGAATGACCCTAATTTCCCTGCAGGAAATGCTTGGACTTTAACTGAAGTTGCATCAGGCTTCTATTATTATCCAAGTGACCTTCAAGGTGATGTAGTTTATGGTGCTTTTGCAAACCCTGTAGTATTACAAAACAATACAAGATATTTAGCTTGTGTACAAACAGTAAATTTAGATTTATACTTAGGTTATGGAAGCCAAAACTATACTTGGAATACTGATTTATACCTGCAACCTTTGTTCCCTAACGAAAGTGATGGTACGCGTTTCGCTGTTGGATTTGGAAGTGACTTACCAGGTGCTTTAGGGGTTGCTTTAATCGATAAAAACAACATCGGTTTAGCTGAAGCTAATACAGTAGAAGGTATGGCTTATCCAAACCCTGCTAATGACAAAGTAACTGTTTCAATTGAAGGTGAAGGAGTTGCTTCATTAAATGTAACTGATATCACTGGTAAAACAGTTATGACAAACTCAATCAATTTGGTTGGTGGTAAATCAGATGTAACTATCGCTAGCCTTGAGTCTGGAATATACATTTTCAACGTAACACTCGAAAACGGAAAAACTGCTCAGTTCAACGTTGTTAAGAAATAAGAATCTCTTTTGAGAAATGAAAAGGTCGGCGCGAGTCGGCCTTTTTTTATTGTTATCTTTGCTATCCAATGAATTCGTTATCGAAATATACTGTTACTGCCGCTTTGCCATATGCGAATGGCCCACTTCACTTGGGACATGTTGCTGGTGTTTACTTGCCCGCTGATATCTTTGTTCGTTTTCTTAGATTGAAAGGTCATGACGTGGCTTTTATTTGTGGAAGTGATGAGCACGGCGCAGCTATTACCTTACGTGCAAAAAAAGAAGGTATTTCTCCGCAAGAAATAGTCGATAAATACAACGAAATTATAGGCAAAGCATTCCAAGATTTCGGGATTTCCTTTGATATTTTTCACCGCACTTCTGCACAAATTCATCATGAAACCTCGCAAGAGTTTTTCTTAAAACTTTATGAAAACGGTAAGTTTATCGAGGAAGTTTCCGAACAATATTTCGACGAAGAATTCCAACAGTTTTTAGCAGATCGCTACATAACGGGGACTTGTCCAAAATGTTCAAGCGAAGGTGCTTATGGAGACCAATGCGAAAAATGTGGCAGCGATTTGAGTCCGACCGATTTGATCAATCCGATTTCAACACTCAGCAATAAAACTCCGATTTTAAAATCTACGTCACACTGGTATTTACCAATGGATCGCCATGAAGAATGGTTACGTGAATGGATTCAGGATGGTATTTTAGATGGCAAACCTCAACACAATCCGAAAGAATGGCGTAATCAGGTAATCGGGCAATGTATGTCATGGATAAATGGTGGATTAAAGCCAAGAGCCATGACACGCGATTTGGATTGGGGCGTAAAAGTTCCTTTACCCAATGCGGAAGGAAAAGTATTATACGTTTGGTTAGATGCGCCTATCGGCTATATTTCAGCTACCAAACAATGGGCCTTGGATAATGGAAAAGATTGGCGAGACTATTGGTGTAAAAACGAAGCAGATGATAGAAAATTAGTTCATTTCATCGGTAAAGACAATATTGTCTTTCACGCAATTATTTTTCCGATCCTATTAAAAGATCATGGAGATTTTATTCTTCCTGATAATGTTCCTGCCTACGAATTTTTGAATTTGGAAGGAGATAAGTTTTCTACTTCACGAATTGGGCCGTTTGGTTGCATGAATTCAATGAGTCACATCCAAATCGCATGGATGAATTGAAATATGTGCTCACTGCGATTGCACCTGAAAGCAAAGATTCAGAATTTACATGGAAAGAATTTCAA
>JBILIY010000018.1:0-10299 GCA_044368815.1 Crocinitomicaceae bacterium | reverse complement strand
TGATTTGAAGTTGTTATCAATCGGATTTTTTACGGATCAAGACAATGCGGTTGTTTGGCGTGGACCTATGGCATCTA
Source organism: Crocinitomicaceae bacterium (assembly GCA_044368815.1). Lineage (GTDB taxonomy): Bacteria > Bacteroidota > Bacteroidia > Flavobacteriales_D > Crocinitomicaceae > UBA952. The sequence goes on along the minus strand of JBILIY010000018.1, from coordinate 10,222 downwards.
AAGCGTTGACTCAAATGTTTACCGATGCAGACTGGGGTGAATTAGATTTCTTGTTGGTTGATTTACCGCCGGGTACAGGAGATATTCACTTATCACTTGTGCAAACCGTTCCACTTGATGGAGTTGTGATCGTTAGTACGCCGCAGGAAGTTGCTTTGGCCGATGCGCGAAGAGGAGTAAATATGTTCAAGATGGATTCATTGAAAATTCCGGTTTTGGGAATCGTGGAAAATATGGCTTGGTTTACACCTGCGGAATTACCTGAAAATAAGTATTTTATTTTTGGTCGAGATGGAGCGAAGAATTTAGCTGAAGGATTAGGGGTTCCTTTTTTAGGAGCAATTCCGCTCGTTCAAAGTGTATGTGAAGCGGGTGATGCAGGAAGACCAGCTGTTTTTCAAGAAAACACCCCTGTTTCCAAAGCGTTTGATGAATTAGTTTCTAAATTTGTTCACGAAATTGAATCCTTGAAAAAGGAAAAATCACTTCAAGTATGATTGAGTCAAAAAAACAAGAAATTATCGAAAAGGTAAATAATGCCTTGGATCAACTTCGTCCTTTTCTGCACGCGGATGGTGGAGATATGGAATTGGTTGATGTGACCAATGATGCCGTAGTTCAGGTCAGATTACTCGGTGCTTGCAGTGATTGCTCGATGAGTGCCATGACTTTAAAAGCAGGCTTGGTTGATGCGCTTAAAAATGCAGCGCCCGAGGTGAAGTCCGTTGAGGCTGTTTAGATCTAATTTATGAAGGTTAAATTATTGGTTGTTGGAAAAACGGCTTTTGATTATTTGAAAGTTGGGGAAGAAATTTACCAGGATCGACTAAAACATTATTGTAGTTTTGAACGAATTGAAGTTCAAGATGTTAAAAATCCTAAGAATTTTTCGAAAGAAGAAATTAAACGAAAAGAAGCGATTTCTATTCTTTCTAAATTATCTACTAATGATTTCCTTATTCTTATGGATGAAAATGGAAAAGAATTTAGTTCCTTTGAACTTGCCAATTGGATCGAAAAAAGAAATTTATTACCTCAGAATATCGTTTTTTTAATTGGAGGAGCTTACGGATTTGATAGTTCCCTTTACGAGCGAATGAACATGAAATTGGCTCTTTCGAGAATGACCTTTTCACATCAAATGGTTCGTTTGATTTTTTTGGAACAGTTATATCGAGCATTTACGATAACAAAAGGGGAACCTTATCATCACGAATAAGAAGGGGTCAATTCATCAGAACTCGTTTCCTCTTCATTTTCAATTTCTTCAGATTCAGATGTAGATTGTTCTTCAACTGGTTGAACTGTAAGTAACATGAAAAAGAAGGGTAATAAAGGAGCCCTGAGTCGAACTAATACCCCAAAAATTACAGCAGTAAAGCCAGTCATAAAGGCCATTACAAAAACAAAAAATACAGCATACATTAAAATTTCGGTGTTTTGTATTCGTTCCATTCTTTTTCCGCGATTGTTGAATAGGAATATGAAAGTTAGATAAAAAAGCAGTAAACTTTCGAATGCATTTAAAATGAGCCCAGGTGAAAGCGCTTCCCATGGAAATGGGCGATAAATACCTGTAAACACAGCCAAAGGCATTGCTTTCAATATACCAGTAGTTGTAAATTCAACATTTCCTAAGTCATATTTTTTTCCGGTGTAAACGGGATTGTTTTGAAAGTCCTTCTGAGTAATTTCAGCCTCTGTCAAATATTTTTGAGCCGATTCTCCCCCTAAATAAAATGACATAATACCAAATCCAATCCCAAAGATGATCAGATTTACAAAACGCTTAGCAAATTTATTTGTGAAGTATTTATTTAATAAACGAACGTTGAATGCAAAAAAGAAAGGTCCCAAAAGTGCTACCACCATGAAGGAACGGACATTGTTTAGTATTATTAAAATTAATAAAATGTATAAAATCGGAAAAATTCTAAGTTTCTTTTCTCCAAATAAGATAGCGTAAATTAAAGGAATTGCATAATAAAGACATATCGTAATTACTGTATCCTTCGAAAGTCCTGTACACCAAAATGCTAAAGAGGGAATAAACAAGAAATAAGTTGCTAATTTCCTATAATCATGGACTCCGAATGAAACAATAAAATCATAAAGTTTGAAGCTAGCTAAGGCAGTGATGAATGCAAAAATTATCGTATTAGCCATATAACTTCCAAAAGTTAATGGATTAATTATAGAAATCAATTTGCTTGTGTAATAACCTTCAGCTTCTCTTGCAATCCATCCCGGAGGAAGTCCTGTTTTAGAATTGAAGTGACTTATATAACCTGGGGTTCCGTAAAATTGACCCCATTCTTGAAAATAGAACTCAGGGTTGAAATAAAATAAATTTGTCAATCTCAGTGAAGAGTCCCAAAACGCAATCGTATCACCACCTCCAATGAAAAATATATAGTAGAATGCAAAAATAATGGAGAAAATTACCTTGAAATAAAAATTACGCATGAAGAAGGCGTAATGCTCTTTTTCCTTGTTAAGATTTTTTATGTAGAGACAAATAATAAGGCAAATACTTAACCAAATAATCAACATAATGATATCGATTGCCGAAAAAAACTGAAGTTTATTAACGTCATCATTGAAAATTACAATGGAAAAATCTATTTTTTTCATTCAAAATTGGGTGACTCAAAGATAAGAAACTTGTGATATGCAGAGATATTTATTCAAAACATTCTACCTTTGTTTTATGTGTGGAATAACAGGATTTATTGATTTCAAGAAATCTAGTTCGATGGAATCGCTAGTTGAAATGACAAATTCACTTCATCATCGAGGACCAGATGGAAGCGGTACAGAATTGATTCAAACTGAATTCGCGACTGTAGGATTAGGACATAGAAGATTATCAATAATTGACTTAACTGAATTTGGCAAACAACCCATGAAATTCAATGAATTTTGGATTTGCTTCAATGGTGAGGTTTACAATTATCAAGAAATTAAAAAAGAGTTAATAGAGCTCGGTCATCATTTCACAGGAAATTCAGATACGGAGGTCATTTTACATTCTTATGTGCAATGGGGAGTTGATTGCCTTAATCGTTTCATTGGAATGTTTGCGTTTGTTATTTACAATGAAAAGACTCATCACGTTTTTTGTGCAAGAGATCGAGCTGGCGTGAAGCCTTTTTTCTATTATTTCGACCAAGATTTATTTCTGTTTTCTTCTGAATTAAAAGCGTTTCACAAACACCCAAATTTCAACAAGAAACTAAATAAATCAGCTGTTTCTACTTTCATGCAATACGGAAATGTGCCGACACCATACTCTATTTTTGAAAATTGCTGGAAGCTCAAGCCCGGTCATTATTTGGAGTTTTCACTTCATACAAAAAATCAGTTGAATTTGAATCCAGAAAATCAAACGAAATATTGGTCCGTTTACGATTCATATAACCAGCCGAAAAACAATATTTCATTTGAGGAAGCAAAACTGGAAACCGAGCGTATTTTGACTTCGGCTTGTAATTATCGAATGGTTGCCGATGTTCCTGTTGGTGTTTTTTTGAGTGGAGGATACGATAGTACTTCTGTGACCGCGCTCCTTCAAAAGGATCGAACTGAAAGATTAAAGACTTTTACGATCGCTGTTCCTGATATCGGTTTGAACGAAGCGCCTTATGCGAAAGACATTTCAAATCACTTGGGAACGGATCACACTGAAATTAGTTGTTCGCAGAAGGAAGCAATCGAATTAATTCCGGATTTGCCTTTTTATTATGATGAACCATTTGCAGATAGCAGTGCCATTCCGACTACCCTAGTTAGTAAAGCAGCAAGAAAACATGTGACGGTTGCACTTTCTGCTGATGCGGGTGATGAGGTCTTTGCAGGTTACAACCGTTATGATTATCTGCTTCGATTTGGATCGAAAATAAATAAAATTCCCGGTTTTGCCCGTGGAATAATTGCTGCAGCCATGGACATAATTCCCTCCGATAAACTTCCAATTTTAAGAAATAAATACAATTTCCATAATCGCTATGAAAAATTGAAAGGTATCCTGAGAAATCCTTCCAACGAAAGTATTATGTTGAGTCTAAGTCAGCAGTTTACGGATAAACAAGTTCGGGAACTCTTAAACGGTCAAATTGGTTCATTGAAAACGGCTTATGATTCAACAGAATTGCAAAATGAGTTTTATTCTCCATTGAGTTATATGATGGCCATTGATTATGAAACCTATTTGGTTGATGACATTCTTCAAAAGGTTGATCGGGCGACGATGACGGCAAGTTTGGAAGGTCGTGAACCCTACCTTGATCACCGTGTCATTGAATGGGCTGCTCGTTTACCGGATGATTATAAATATCACAACGGAGAGAAAAAGTATATTCTCAAAGAAATTGTTCATCAATATGTTCCCAAAGATTTATTGGATCGACCAAAAATGGGATTTGCAATTCCGATTGCCAATTGGCTCTCGACAGATTTGAGAGAGTTGGTTGAATCCTATATCAATGAAAATACGATTTCCTCTCAAGGAATTTTCAACTGGAGCGAGGTTGCTAAAATAAAATCCGCTTTTTACAACGGGAAAAAAGAATACGATGTGAAAATGTGGTATTTGTTGATGTTTCAAATGTGGTATGACCGTTGGATGAAATAATGGAAATTTCAGTTGAAAAGTTAAACCTTGAATTCAAAAAACCAAGCGGAACGAGTAGGGGAGTGCTCCACTCAAAACCATCTTGGATTATTAAAATAAAGGACGAAAAGGGAAATATTGGTGTTGGTGAATTTAGCGTTATCCCAGGATTGTCTATTGATTTTATGGATGAAGAATCCTATGAAACTCAAATTCAAAGGTTAGTTGCTTATCTGAAAGAAAATCTGATTCAACCAATTAAATATCAAGAAATCTTATCAAAAGTTAATTCTCAATTTCGAAATTCCCCTTCACTCGTTTTTGGAGTTGAGACTGCTATCCTTGATTATTTGAATGGAGGAAGTGGATTAATTTTTAAAAATACCTTCGCATTTGGTGTATCTGAAATTCCTATTAATGGTTTGATTTGGATGGGAACTAAAACAGATATGAAGAATCAAATTCATGAAAAACTCAAACTTGGTTATAGCACTATAAAACTCAAAATAGGTGCAATTGGTATTGAGGATGAGTTGGAATTGATTTCAGAATTGCGCAAAGAATTTGATTCGAATCAAATTACCATTCGGGTGGATGCAAATGGCGCTTTTGACGAATTCAATGTTAGAAAGATTTTGAAAAAGTTAAAAAAACTGGAAGTTCATTCAATCGAGCAACCGATTCAAGCAGGAAATTGGGAACTAATGTCTGAACTTTGCAATGAAAACATCATTCCGATTGCCTTGGATGAAGAATTAATAGGCATTTTCGAAAAAGAACGAAAAATTGAATTATTCGATTCGGTTAAACCACAGTTCATAATTCTCAAACCTAGTTTACATGGCGGATTTATCGGTTGTTCTGAGTGGATTGAATTAGCTGAAGAACGAAAAATTGATTGGTGGATGACTTCTGCCCTTGAATCTTCAATCGGTTTAAATGCAATTGCCCAATTTACTGCAAATTACTCCATCAAAATCCCACAAGGTTTGGGAACTGGGGGACTCTACACGAACAATTTGCCTTCTGATTTGGTTATTGAGTCAGGTTATCTAAAACGAAAAATAAATGCCACTCAATCCTGAAAATTGGAATCAACTTTCTTCTGAAGAACGTTACGTAATTGAAAATAAAGGAACGGAATATCCTTTCACGGGAGTTTACGATAAGTTTTATGAGGCTGGGACCTATGTTTGCAAGCGCTGCGAAGCTACACTTTACACCAGTAAGAGCAAATTTAATTCCGGTTGCGGTTGGCCGGCATTCGATTCAAACATTGAAATGAATGTTGAGCGCGTTTTGGATGCAGATGGAAGGAGAGTTGAAATTATCTGTCGCAACTGCAAAGGACATTTAGGTCACGTTTTTGAAGGAGAAGGTTTTACGGAAACCAACACAAGGCATTGCGTAAATTCAATTTCGATAAAATTTATTCCAGACTAACGAGCTGAGCAAGCGGAGATTTCATCACATTGTTCGTAAACCATATCGTGCAGTATCAATTGCGCTGCAAGTGCTAACTGCGAATAATTTTGAGAATTATTTCCAAATCCACCTGCAGTATTTTGCCACATGTCAAGGATAATTTGTTGTGAACCGATTTTTGGTTGGATTTTATTCATTACCGCGGCTACATTTCCTGCTCCTGCATGATAAACGTGCAGAACAAACAGACGGAACCATAGGTCGCTTTCATTGTATGTGAGATTGTGTTTATTAAGGATTTTTCTTGCCTCCGGAATACAAACTTTACTCAAAAGTCTTGCAGATCCGTATGCACAGCGCTCGAAGTCTTTGCGTTCGTCGACTGTCGCGTTTACAGTAAGACCTTGCGCTCTTGCAACATCAGGCATTAATTGAAATGCTCCGTATGCTCCTGAAACTGATTTTTTAAGTTGACCTGGGCTTTCAATCAACAGTATGGCTTGTGCATACCAAGGATCAACACCAAATTTTTCAAAGGCAGCAACACCTTTAGATAGGGAAGGATATACCTCTTTAAATTTGTAAAAGTCGTTTTTTCCTGTCGTAACAAAAACTTTTTCATTTTGATTAATTCCAAATTCAGTTTTCAGTTTTGTTTTCAGTTGACTTTTTTGGTCTTCGGTTTGTGCATTCCAGTCTTTAATTGACATTTTTTTTAAGATAACACGATTCGAGGCGACATTTACCAAACATGAATCAGGAGATAACAACATAATTTGCTTCCAAAATTGAGGTTGAGGTTGCATGTCCCAACGATCTTGAAAAATTGATTCGGCATGCATAATAGTACTTACATTTTTTTCTTTTTTGACCATGATTTTTTCATTTGCCCAATTATTCAATGGTTGAGCATAAAAGTTAAGAACACTTTTTGTTAAGAAAACAGAACAAATAAGGAAATTTCGCATAAAGAATTGTTTGATCTAAAATTAGACTTGGAACGTTAAAAATTGGTTAGCGTTACGAATTAGTTTGTAACATTGTAATGTGGAATAACTTGCATATGAACTTTTTATTTAAAATTTTGAGTTTCCCTTTAATTCTTCTTGTCCGGTTCTATCAACTAACTATTTCACCATTATTTCCTCCCTCATGTCGTTATACTCCAACCTGCTCTGCATATATGATAGACGCCTTGAAAATTTGGGGTCCTTTTAAAGGCTTTTGGATGGGCGTCAAACGAATTGCAAGCTGTAGACCTGGGGGCGGTCATGGACACGATCCAGTTCCTCCGCGAGAATCATGAAGTTAGAATTCTCCAACCTCTTTCGTTATAGATGCTAATTAAATGAGTAAAGTCTTCAGCATCTATAGCTTGTTCCAAAATATCCAAAACATGTATTTCGTATGATTTTGGTTTCTTTAAAGTGTTTTCCTCCATATGAGCAAACCATTGTTTTAAAAGATTTACTGATTCATTTTTTGTTTGCGGAAAATCATGATATTTAACAGAGCTGAAGAAATTAATTTCTTTTTTAGCTCGAGAAAATAAAACATTTAGCCGTTTTTCTCCACCTGTTTGATTTATTGGTCCAAATCGCATTTCAAAATCCCCTTCTCTATTTTTTCCGTATCCAAAACTAATTATCATAACATCACATTCATCACCTTGAACTTGATCGAGTGTTTTGAAAAATAGCCGATTGGAATCTTCCAATTCTTCAATGTATGTGGCGTATTTTCCTGAGATTTTTTGAATAATGGATTTTAATTGGGCTTCCGAGAAGGCAACAATTCCTAAACTCGTTTCATTTCCAATTTTGTCAAGTTGTTTGGTAAAAAATTCGGCAACCTTTTGAGCTTCAATATCATTCACGCCAGCGTGGTAAAGTCCGTTTTCTATGAAATAATGTTTTACATTCTGATTAGGATTGAAATTGGCTTGCTCGATAAATTGCAATTTGTCTTCATAAAAATAGCGATTGGAGTATGAAATCAGCTCCTCGGATTCACATCGGTAGTGATGCGTTAATTCAATGTTATGAAAGTGATATTTTGCCTGGTGAAAGACACTGTGCTCATTGTCATTAGATGTGAAGAAATAAGACGGATCCATTTGTTTTTCATCGCCTGCAATTATTGCGCGTTTTACTCTTTGCAAAGTTCCAATAGCGTTTTTAAAAGGCATTTGACTTGCTTCATCAATTATTCCAAGATCAAAAATTTCCGGTTCAGGAGGGAAGTAAGTGGCAATTCTTAGCGGGTGAGTCATTAAAATAGGTTTTATGACCAACAACCATTTTTTGGCTTCGCTTTCATACAGCTTGCGAAAATTCATATGTTGTTTTACTTTGCCAAATTCTTTGATTAAAATGCTTTTACCTATTTTCAACTGGGCTTTGAGTTTTTGTTCATCTGCGGTTAACTTTCTATTTGGTGTCTCAATTAGTTGATGGTAAGCGTCAAATTTTCTTTTAATACCTTCAATTATTTCAATCGAATTACTTTTTAACACTTGAGATTTTCGCCTTTCATATCGAATTGCCGATTTCACCCATTCTTTTTGAATCAGACTTGATGGAATTTCAAGAAACCCAAATTGCCCTTTCCAAACTGATAAATAATATTGATTGAAATATTCTTTAATGCTTGAACATTTTTGCAACTGATCTCTAACAGAACTAGGTAAATTTTCTATAATAGAAAGCTCATTCAGCAAGCAGTCTTTGTTTATTTTTAGTTCATTTAAAAATTCGGAAATCAAATCATCTTTACAGAAATTAAAGTATTCCGAGAAGATTGTTTTTAGGAAAGATAATTGTGAATGTGCATTTTTATAGTTTAGTTTCAAGTCTTCCTTTAAATTCTTAAACCAATTCCAATTTTCAATAGAATGATTAATTGTTAAGTCGTATATCAATTTTAATTCTAGAATTGATTCAATCCCAAGTTCTTTTAACTCAAGTGAAAATTTATTTTTTCCTTCCTGAAAAACAAGGTGTTTTATCATTTCGTCGCAAGTTGAAATCGGATCTAGTTGATTTGATCTTACCCATTTTTTCCAAATGAAATTGAACTTAATTTTATCTATAATTCCCTTTTTTTCTGAAAGTTCTTTTAAAAGTTCGAGCTCCTTTTTTGATGGAATTTTGATCCAATGATTCAAACTTCCTCCCCATTTTAAATCGGTTTTTTCAATTTTGATTGATTCTACATGAAGTCGCTTTATATTTTGAAACTTATTGCAAATTAAATTAGCATATTTTTCATACATAGGTGAAGAAAAACGCTGAATTACCAATAGTTTTTGAACCAGTTTATCTAGATCATTTAGTGTAGTAATTGAGTGATAATGAGAAATAGATTCGAGTCGTTTTTCACATTCCGAAATCACTTTAAAGAGCATTATTTCATTCCATTGCTGATTGAAATTAAGTTTGTTTGTTAATTTGAATCGGTTTTCGTTAATTGAGTTGAGAAGGTCTTCACTTTCTTTAAATTCTTCAAAATTCGTTATTTCTGATCTTATTAAAGCATCTGATTTCTCTAGTTTTGAAACAATTTCTTTAATCCTAATAGTTCCTAATTTTTGCTTATCAATGAATTCATTGATCCCTTCAAAAAATGGAAATTTATACTCAAATTGGATTTGATTATGTGTCCGTTCTGCACATAAAAAGTCCCAAGTTTTCTTGAGGTCGCGAAAAATAAGTTTGTTTTCATTTTTCGAATAATTAACAAGGCAAAACGGATGAAGCCCAACTTTTTTCAATCTTTTGTATACTGCATCTAGCGAAGCTTTTTTTTCAGAAGACATCAAAATGGCTAGATTACTATTCAGTGCGCTGCCAATGGCATTAACAATAAGTTGTGATTTTCCAGTTCCTGGCGGGCCATGCAGTACAATGGTATGCGATTTTAGTTTTTCAAGTGCTATTTTCTGCTGATGATCCAATTGAAGAATAGGTTTTACTTTCCAATCTAAAACTGTTTGTAATTCATCATTTTCCATCATTAAAATCTTCGTCAGATCTCTGGATGCTTTGTTGATAGTTGTGATTTCGGATAAATCGCGGTAGATTTCCAAACGATAAGGGTGGAAATTTCCAATTAAGCAGATTGATTCATCAATTTCCAAATTACTCGAAAAATCCAGTTTTTTGAATTCATCCAACGATTGTATTT
>JBILIY010000278.1:0-3069 GCA_044368815.1 Crocinitomicaceae bacterium | reverse complement strand
GTATTTCTTCTTTCGGTTTTTCAAGCGCAAAATTATCATCATGCATAGTTGAAGGCTTGGCCCCAGCTTTAAAAAGTCCTCTATGAACAAAAAGATTTTCACTTTTGACATATCTCTTGTCAAAATTGATTATCTCCTCTGGATTCATTGGTGCGTCATAAAATCGAATTTCAAAATGTAAATGAGAACCAAATGAATGTCCTGTATTACCTCCTAATCCAATAGGTTCACCAGCTTTGACTTCTTGATCTGGAAAAACCAATAATTTGCTTAAATGAGCATAAAAGGTCTCTAATCCATTGTAGTGTCTAACTACGACCAAATTTCCAAAACCACCATCATTATACTTGGAATACCTCACTTTTCCTGAAAAAGCGGAAACAACGGTATCACCAGTTTCTAAATCAAGGTCAATCCCATTATGGTTTCTTCCACTTCTAAAACCATATCGCGAAGTTACAATTCCAGGAACAGGCATTACGAATTCCGAATGATTTTCATCGGTTACGCAAAGCCAAATGGTATCTTTTAATTTGGATAAATCGTTTTTTGAAGAAAAACAAACGTCATTATTCCACTTTTGACTAAAACCAGCATTTTGCTCTTCAGTCATAATTTTATGAAGACGCATATTCATGATTCCGTTAAAGGCGTTCTTGTTGAAATATGACCAGGTTTTGTTAGAAAAAAGAATAATGGGACCAAGATCTGTTTCAACTGTATCCAAAGCCTTCTGCGCATTTACGACATGTAAGCGGAGAAAGAACAAAAGAATACAAAGAATAATTTTGAAATGCAAATCCTTGAATTAGGATTCAAATATAGTGATATTGAATTAAATGGCCCGAACTTCTGTTATTTCGATGTTGTAAAGAACCTTTTCATTCGGTTTGATTAAGTCAGTATAACCCCTGCTACCATAAGCTTTCTCACTATTTAAAATAACAATGTAACGCTCTCCTTTTTTAGCATTTTTTAATAGCTTTTTAAGACCTGGAACAATTGTGTTTTGACCAGGGATATATCGTAAAGGAAAATTAGATTTGTAAGAGTTCATCACTGAGGATTTAGACTCCGTTGAGACAATCGCGTGAAATGAAATTTCCTTTTCCGAATTATCGATATTTTTTTGGGCTTCACCATCCTTCCACCTCCAAGAAACTATGCCATTTTCATTAACACCAGGTATTACTCGTGCTAAAACCTTTACAAATAACCAATTGGAACTATTGCCAGGAACCACGCCCTTAATTCCTTTTTCTCCCATAGCTAGTGCTGCAGGAATCTCGATTTTCGCGAAATCTCCCACCGCCAATTGTTGTAAACCTATGTCCCATCCTGGAGTTTGCATATTGTAGCCCACTACAAAGGGAATGAAAGGATAGCCCACTCGATTGTTTCCATCAATGATTTTTCCGTCCGGAAGAGCCAAACGATATTCTATTAATACCATTTCACCTTTTTTTATTTTTTCACCGTTTGATTTTTTAAACCATTTTATGAAAACACCATTATCCAACGATTTTGTATGTTCTATCTTACCTTTTTCAAACGTTTTTAAATTAGCTTTCGCTTGATCAAACTCAGAAAGTGAATCAGTTTTGGTTTTTTGTGGTGTATTATTTTCGACTTTTTCTTTCTTTTTTGAAGGCTTCGATTTCTTGTCGTTAGAACAAGACATGGACAACAAAACCAATAAAATCAGGGATGTGATATTTACTTTCATTTTAGTTCAACTAATTCTAAATCAATATATAATATGGACTGAGGAGGGATTTGTTCCCGATCACCCAATAGTCCGTGAGCTAAATAACTCGGTAATATAAGTTTTGCATGACCACCTTTTTTCATAAACCTTAAAGCTTCATGCACTCCAGATTCCTTATCACTATGTTCTAAAACAAAATTTTCTGTCTCTTCTTTCGGTGTTTCATGACAAATTGTACCATTCAATAATTCCACACGTAATCGGGTGTAAACTGTTTGTCCTGACCTTGCAACCATTTCTCCTTCGCCGTTTTTATAGATCATGTAGCGTAATCCGGAATTTGTTTGTTTCATTTTCAAATACTTGTTATGTTCCAAAAACAAACGAATTTGGATTTGCTCACGCTCATTCAATTCTTGATTAAAATCTACGGAATGATCATCACTCCAATTTCCTTTTGTTAATTCTTTCGCAGGTTTTTCAGGCCTACAAGCGAAAATCACGAAAATCAAAAAGAAATTGCTAACTATTTTTTTCATTGAAACAACTCCCCTACTAACGCACGAAATTGGTTAATGGTTACATTTAAATCAGTTGAAGTTATACCTCCGGCTGCATATTTATGTCCTCCCCCGGAGAAATGCTTAGATGCAAATTCATTTACAAAATACTTTCCCTTTGAACGAAAAGAAATCTTAACGCCTTCATTTTCCTCTTTAAAAAATACAGCCACAGAAATTCCTTCAATTGATAAAATGACATTCACCAAACCTTCCGTATCACCTTTTTCATAATGAAAACGCTCCAATTCTTCCTTGGAAAGCGAAATGATTCCAAGTGGGAAATCAGGGTGTAATTCAAGTTTTTCGGCTATGGCGTAACCACGCAGTTGTAGTCGATCAACTGAATTCACATCGTAAATCGATTCGTGTATTTCATGATGTCTAACACCAATTTCCAGCAAATGAGCTAAGATTAAATGCGTGTTTTTATCTACTGAAGGAAAACGAAATGATCCCGTATCCGTCATTATACCCAAATAAATACCTTTTCCTATTTGTGCATCAAGTTTATCCAAGAGGTTCATTTCTTGAATGATCTGATAGATTAATTGAGCCGTCGAGCAAACTTCTGTCCTTGATATGACTATATCACAAAACGCTTCAGGATTCTGGTGATGGTCAATCATTATTTTGTGAGCGGCAAACCCTCTTACAAAAGGCTCCATTTTCGAACCAACGCGATCTGCACAATTGTAGTCCAAACAAAAAAGCGTATTTGAATCGATCTCTTTGATTTTTGACTCAACTTCAGAATCGTGAACATAAAATTCAACATCATTCAAAAAAGGAATCAAAGAA
>JBILIY010000277.1:0-3080 GCA_044368815.1 Crocinitomicaceae bacterium | reverse complement strand
CGCGTGCTTGACTTTGAAATTGAAGTCAAATTTCTTGGTTTCTTTCCCTTTCAAGTTCATTGTCCATTCGATAAGGCCTGATGTTTCATCAAGTTTTCCACGTGATAATTCCGTTGCTTCGATTGTAATATCTGCATTTTGAGTTATTGGAAGTTGATCTTGAATAACCAATTCAATTGCCGTTGATTTTAAGTTCAGAACTTCAATTTGATAAGCAAATGTTCGTTCTTTCTTCTCACCGATGATTTTCTCTTTGCTATCCTTTTTCAAAAGTGTGCGTTTTACCACGATGTTCGGATCTTTTCCTAAAGAAAGATTTAGTGTGTCGTCCATTGTTGATGGGTCAATGTACGTTTCTCCAATGTAGGAACCATCGAAATAGATATTTGCTTTTGCGGGAACGAGTTGTAACTCATCCAATTTCGTCATTTGTGCTACTAAGTATACTCCAGGATCCATTTTCGGAACACTGTAATATTTGAATTTAGTATCCAATTCGGCTTGTTTGATGAGAACCATGTGCTGTTCGTTATTTGACTTAATGTTGTAAGGTAAATCAATTTTAAATTCAGCGGCAATTAAGTGATGAACAACTGTTGTGAATTGATCCGCAGTCATGGCATCTTTGAAAACATCTTCGTTTAATGTAAATCCTTGGTTAAAAGCAGCTTGAGGAATCACGGTCGTTTCTGTAAGATATTCCATTTTTGATTTTTTCTCAGTAACCTGACGGTAAGCCGTGTAATCGATGTACCATGGATTTAACTCAGGCTTCGTTTTGTTTGCACGAGGATTATTTGTTGAAATGTTCAATTTCACTTCATTCCAATCCAAACCTGTATTTTGGTAAACTTGTGCTTTGTAAGTTAAATTTAATTTTCCCGTAGATGCTTCACTTCGCAAATCGTAATAAGGCGTCCATCCTGCGTTGCTTACAACATAAGATAGATTTAATTTCCCAGTGACCAATTCTTTACTAGAAACAGTTATTGTCACTCTTGGAATAGGTTTCAAGTTCTCTTGAGGGTTGTAATTCCCATTGTTTTCGTAATTCCGATAGGCTTGTAAACGTTCATCCATTCCGCGTTTTTTCTCCATGCGGTCCTGTTTTCTTTTATTTAATGCAAGCAATTTTTTATTCAATTCCACCATTTTTAGTGAATAGTAATCTACTGCTTGTTTCAATAAATTCAAAGAGTCATTTACTTTTCCTTGTCCGCGAATAACACCATTGTTGGATAAAATATTTTTGGTAGCGTTCAACACATCTATTTCATCTTGAATCTCTTGTATGTCAAAACCGAGTGTTTTCAAGGAATCTTCTAGTAGTTTAATATCCTTTTTAATTTTCAACGGAATTCCATCAACAGAAACTGCAGTTGGTTGGGGATAGAAGGTCGAATATTTGCTGTCCAGAATGACAATATTTCCTGTTGCTTTTACCTGAATGCTTCGAGGATCAATGTATGGACTGATGCCTTCAATAATGATATCCGTGACTCCAACTTTCACGTTGAAGTTTGCCTTGTGGTGCAATTGCGCGCCTTGCGAGTAGACTGTGACTTCTGTTAAAGTTGACTTTACAATTTCCTTTTCCGTGGCTCCGGCCTGAAAAATCATTCCACCCAAAACCCATGCTGCTAATATCCGTTTCATAATTGATTATTTTGTGGTGCTTACATCTTCAATTTAAAAACGTTCATTTCAGTTTTGAAATTGATACCTTTGTTTAAATGAAATTCAAGGATTATAACATTGCGAAGTCGATTAAGGAACAACTGGATGAGTTGGGATTTAAGCGTCCAACGGATATACAGTTTCGGGCTATAAAACCCATTCTAGATGGTGAGGACGTTATGGCTGTTGCTCCGACAGGAACCGGAAAAACAGCAGCATTTGTCATACCAATGCTTCATCAATTGATTGTTAAAAAACGTGGCACTTACGATGGAATTCGAGCCTTGGTTTTAGTTCCGACGAGGGAGTTGGCAAAGCAAATTTCGAAAGTTGTAAATGAAATAGGAGGGAAGACCAATTTGAGTGCCTTGGGTTTATTTGGTGGAGTTGAGCAGGAATCTCAAATAAAAACGTTAAAAAAGGGAATTGACATTCTTGTGGCGACACCCGGAAGAATGTTTGATTTGATATCGCAAGGATATATAGATATTTCGAGATTGGAAATTTTGGTTTTAGATGAAGCCGATTTGATGCTTGATCTAGGATTCAATAAAGATATCAAAGATGTCTTGAAAAAAGTTCCGAAAAATCGTCAGACCTTATTTTTTACCGCTACAATTGATAAGAAAATCAAATCCTTGGCTTACGATACAGTAAAAAATGCCATTCGAATTCAGATTTCTCCGAAAAATCCGGTTTCAAAAAATGTGGCACATGCCGTAGCGTTTATTGAAATGGATGATAAGCGCTTTTTTCTTGAAAATGTCTTGAAGGAGTACCCTGAGCAAAAATTCATTGTTTTTGTGCGAACGAAAGTCAGAGCAGAAAGGGTTGTGGCAGCGATGGAGCGCGTTGAACTTAAATCAGAAGCACTTCACGGAGGGATAGATCAAAAGGAACGTTTCGCAATTCTGGATCGTTTTCGATCAGGGGAAAATACGGTTTTGATTACCACGGATGTCGCTTGTCGAGGAATTGATATCCCAGATATGGATTACGTCATCAACTATGATTTACCTGACAACTCAGAAAATTATGTACATCGCTGTGGAAGAACAGGTAGAGGTAACAAACTCGGTCAAGCACTTTCGTTTTGCAGTGAGGATGAAATCCCATTACTGGAAGCAATAGAGGAATATACTGGTGAGGAAGTTGAACGTTATCATATTAACTCCGATGAATACAAAGACATTTTGGATGATACTGAATCTGGTAATTACAATTGGCAAAAGTTAATTCGAGATAATAATTCTGAGGAGTGGACCGAAAAATAAGATTTGTTATG
This sequence comes from Crocinitomicaceae bacterium, assembly GCA_044368815.1. Lineage (GTDB taxonomy): Bacteria > Bacteroidota > Bacteroidia > Flavobacteriales_D > Crocinitomicaceae > UBA952. The sequence continues at coordinate 118 of JBILIY010000277.1, read as the reverse complement.
AGTGCGAAAGCTATTTTTTTTTGTTTGACGTTACTTGTTTTGTCAGCTTGTTCAAAATCACATTCAGGTTTGGAAAAAGGTAAATTACACGATTATACGGGGCTTGATGGTTGTGGAA
>JBILIY010000276.1:0-3082 GCA_044368815.1 Crocinitomicaceae bacterium | reverse complement strand
ATCAGGAAATACAAAAGAAATTGAAAAATGGCGTGAGGAACAAGCCCTTGAGCGCACGAAAACTAGAAGACCAGATTTGCTGAAAGATTAGTTTTTGAATTATTACTCAATTGATAGCCTACGGCTAAAAACATTATCTTTGCAAAAATTTTTTTTATGATTCAATTATCGGAACGTTTATTGGCAATGGAGGAATCCGCGACAATCGCTATGGCAAAAAAGAGCCGTGAACTGAAAGCGCAAGGCAAAGATGTTATTTCACTTTCGTTGGGCGAACCTGATTTCTTTACTCCGCAATTCATTAAGGATGCTGCAGTGGAAGCGTTGGAGCAAAATTACACGATGTATACGCCAGTTCCGGGGTATGACGATTTGCGAGAAAGTATCTCATTGAAGTTCAAACGTGACAATGGATTGGATTATGCGAAAGATCAAATTGTTGTTTCTACGGGAGCCAAGCAATCAATCGCGAACGTCGTTTTGAGTTTAATCAATCCCGGAGATGAAGTAATTATTCCTGCACCATATTGGGTTTCATATGTCGAAATCGTAAAAGTTGCTGAAGGAATTCCTGTAATTGTTCATGCAGGGATTGAAAAGGATTTTAAAATTTCGGGTGCCGATTTGGAGGCTGCGATTACGCCTAAAACGAAAATGCTAATTTTCTCAACTCCTTGTAATCCAACAGGAACTGTTTACACGAAAGAAGAATTGAAAGATTTAGCCGATGTTTTAGTTAAATACCCACAAGTAGTTGCTCTAAGTGATGAAATCTATGAGCACATTAATTTCATTGGTAAACACGAAAGTTTCGCTCAATTTCCAGAAATATACAACCAAGTTGTTACCGTTAACGGTGTTTCTAAAGCATGGGCAATGACAGGCTGGAGACTTGGATACATTGGAGCGCCAAAAGAAATTGCATCGGCTTGCGATAAAGTACAAGGGCAATTTACATCCGCTACTTGTTCTATCGCTCAACGAGCAGCGATTGCAGCAATGAAAGCTGATCCAAGCGTACTTAAAGATATGATTGAAGCGTTCAAGCGAAGAAGACAATTGGTGTTGGATGCACTTGCAGCAATGCCTGGAATCATATCCAATCAACCTGGTGGTGCTTTTTATGTGTTCCCTGACTGTTCTTCCTTTTTCGGTAAATCAGTTAATGGTCGTCAAATCAATAATTCGGATGACCTGTGTATGTATCTACTGGAAGAAGGATTAGTAGCCTTAGTTGGTGGCGAAGCTTTTGGCGCACCGAATTGTTTCCGTATCTCCTATGCTGCTTCCGAAGAAACGCTAACCAAAGCAATGAATCGCATTAAAGAAGCACTTGCAAAATTATCTTAAGTGAACTACAAAGAACTTTTCGATAAATTCAATGGTCTTCGGGTTCTAGTAATCGGAGACGTGATGATGGATGCATATGTTCTTGGAAAAGTAACGCGAATCAGTCCGGAAGCTCCAGTTCCAATTATATCATTAGAAAATGAAGAAGAACGAATTGGTGGAGCAGGAAATGTTGCTTTGAATTTAGTCGCGCTTGGAGCAAAACCAATTATTGCAACTGCAGTTGGAACTGATTCAAACGGAGAAAAGTTATCAAATCTTCTTAAATCAAATGGAATTTCGATTGACGGAGTTATTTATAGTGAAAACCGTAAAACAACCGTCAAAACAAGAGTTATATCTAATAAACAACACCTCTTGCGCATCGACTCGGAAGACACCTATCCCATTTCCAAAATAGAAGAGGATCAATTAATTAATCGAATAGAAAACCTGATCAAATTAGGTTTAGAGGCGATTATTTTTGAGGATTACAACAAGGGTGTCCTTACCGAGAATTTAATTTCGAAAGTCATCGATTTAGCTCAAAAGCATAATATACCAACGGCCGTTGATCCGAAAAAAGAGAACTTTTTTGCATACCGAAATGTTACTTTATTTAAACCGAATTTAAAGGAGTTAAAGGAAGGAATGAATGTGAATTTTAATATTTCAAGTAACAAAATAGATTTTGAGATGGCTGTCGATTCATTAGAACAGAAGCTCAATAATGAAATTTCATTTATCACTCTTTCTGAGCATGGTGTTTTCATTAAAAATTCAAGAAATAAACATTATGCCAAAGCTCATCTTCGAAACATTTCTGACGTTTCAGGCGCAGGAGATACAGTAATCGCCGTTGCAACACTTTGTTTAGCTTCAAAGCTTGAAATTGAACAAATTGCAGAGATTTCAAACATTGCCGGAGGATTAGTTTGTGAAAAATCGGGCGTTGTGAGTATTGACAAACAAGAATTACTTCAAGAAGTAGAAGAACTATTAGGATAAATGTCGGAAAAAATCGTTAAACCATACAACACGGATCGCTCGAAGAAAGAGGAGGTCGCAGAAATGTTTAATAACATCGCTGTAAAATACGATTTTTTGAACCATTTTCTATCCTTGGGAATCGACCACATTTGGCGTTACAAAGCAATCAACGAATTAAAGGAAATAAAACCAAAGAAAATTCTTGATCTTGCCACCGGCACAGGAGATTTCGCAATTGCATCTTTAAGATTAAATCCTGAACAAGTTATTGGAATGGATATTTCTGCTGGAATGCTGGAAGTCGGAAAAACAAAAATGCTAAGGAAAAAGCACAATCACATTATTGACATGCAATTGGGAGATTCGGAAAACCTACCATTTGAAGACAATTATTTTGATGCTTTGACAGTTGGATTCGGAGTTCGAAACTACGAAAATTTGGAAAAAGGATTGAGCGAAATGTTGCGCGTTGTTAGACCTGGAGGAAAATTGGTAATTCTTGAATTTTCAAAACCAAAGAAATTCCCTATTAAGCAAGCTTTCACATTTTATTCAAAATACTTCATTCCATTTTTCGGTAAACGAATTTCCAAAGATGAAAAAGCATACGCATATTTACCTGAGAGTGTGGCTGCCTTCCCGGAAGGAAAAGCATTTGAAGATGTTTTGAAAAAACTCAATTATCAGAGTGTAAAATCAAAACTAGTTTCTGGCGGGATCGCAACCATCTACACGGGAACGAAATAAGGTTGCAACATTGATC
>JBILIY010000275.1:0-3085 GCA_044368815.1 Crocinitomicaceae bacterium | reverse complement strand
CTCCTGAATAGGCGAATGTAAACGACTGCTCAATTGAATCGATTGTTATTTTTTCAATTCGTTTGCCGTTTGCGTCCCAAATTGCAACGTTCGTTGGAATTTTATATACTGGAAAATCATCTGTTTGTTGGCGTTGTTTGATGCCAATTGTAACGGTATTATTTTCTTTATCAACTGTTTGAGTCGTATGAATGATTGGATGTCCTTTTCCTAAAAACCATTGATCGAAAAACCAATTCAAGTCCTCACCAGAAACTTCTTCAAATGCCATTCTCAAGTTGTGAACTTCGGCTGTTTTAAATTTATTGGTAACCAAATAATTATTTAATCCTTTAAAGAAAGCTTCATCACCTAAGTAATTGCGAAGCATGTGTAAAATGCGCCCACCCTTGTTATAGGAGTGACCATCAAACATTTCTTCCTTGTCATTGTGCGCATACCAAATTAAATCGTGATACCCTTGATACATTCCTGATTCAAAGTATCCATTGGCTTCCTGTTCAGCTTGGTAATCGGCTTCATCTAAACCAAAGCGGTATTCGTCCCATAGATATTGGGAATAGTTTGCGAATGACTCATTCAATGGTAAATTGGCCCATGACTCACAGGTAACTAAATCGCCAAACCAGTGGTGAAACAATTCGTGAGCGATTGTTGACTGATCGTTTCCGTCAAGCAATTCACGGTCGTTTTTGTAAACATATTCTCCAAAAATCACAGCACCTGTATTTTCCATAGCGCCAGAAACATAGTCTCTTACAACGATTTGGCTATATTTATCCCACGGATATTCTACCCCTAATTTTTGCGAGAAAAACTTAATCATTGTAGGCGTTTCACCGAAAATTGCTTTTGCGTTTTGCTCGTATTCTGGTTCAACGTAGTAATTTACTTCCATTTTTGACCCATCAGGTCGTGTGTATGTATCTTTCACCACTTTAAATTCACCTACAGCCATCATAAACAAATAAGGTGCATGAGGCAAATCCTGTTTCCAGCAATCTGTGCGAGTTCCGTCTATATTTTTCTTAGATGAAACGAGTTTACCATTGGAAAGTGTAACATATTTATCTTGAACAGTAATATACATTTCCTGAGTGGACTTGGAATTTGGGGCATCAATCGTTGGAAACCATACTGAATTTGCTTCTGTTTCACCTTGCGTCCAAATTTGAGGCATATTGCCATTTTTCTCGTTTTTCGGATTGATGAAGTAAAGTCCTTTGTCCGATGTAATCGCCGCACTTCCTGAAGTTTTACGATCTTCTGGTTTAGCGATATATTCAATAGAAACCGTGAATTTTTCATCACGATTGTATTTTTTATCAAGTTTAATCCGAAGTTTTAGTGAGTCAGTATAATTGTAAGAAACCGATTTTCCACCCATTTCTACTTTTTTGATCTCCATTCCTTTTGCGTCCAATATCAAACTATCAGATGCATAAAAATGCTGTTTTGCTGTAATAGTAGCTTTTCCGTTCAATTGAGATTTTTCCCAATTAAAATTTACTTCCAATTTCGTGTGAATCAAGTCGGAAAGCAGCGTTCTCGAGGGATTGTAGATTCCACGCATAGGAACTTCATCCTCCAAAAACATTTCCTCATCTCCTGAAATATCGTATGGTTCATCAACATAAACATCATCATAAGCCATCGAGTCGTCGATTTCTACAACTGAAATTTCATCTGAATCAGATTTCCCGACCTTACAACTCAATAAAACTGAAAAAATGGATAAACCAATAAGATACTTCTTCATAAAACGATATTTAGCACAAAACTGCATAAATTATTTGATAATTCAATTCAAGTTGAGGGATTTATTCAAAAAATAAGCTTGAATAATTACTTTTGCAAAAAGCATTAATTATGGCAGATTTCGATTCCTATTCTTTTAACGGTAAGAAAGTATTAATTCGCGTGGATTTTAACGTTCCATTGAATAAAGAAACGCTTCAAATCACGGATGATAAACGTATACGTGCGGCATTACCGACTTTAAATCACATTTTGAATCAGGGTGGAAGTTTAATCATCATGTCCCACTTGGGTAGACCGAAAGAAGGGCCGGAAGATAAATTTTCACTTCGACACATCGTATCAGGTTTGGAGAAGAATTTAAATCGCTCAATTCAGTTTGCGAATGATTGTATTGGAAATGTAGCTATTGAGAAAGCTGAAAAATTAAAATCTGGTGAGATTTTGTTGCTTGAAAATGTTCGTTTTTACAAAGAGGAAACAATAGGCGATATAGCTTTTGCGGAGAAGTTGGCTAAGCTTGGAGATTGTTATGTAAATGATGCTTTTGGAACGGCTCATCGTGCTCATGCAAGTACAACTCAGATCGCGCGTTTTTTTCCGAAAGATAAAATGGTCGGTTACTTGATGAAAGCTGAAATTGAAAGCGCGAAAAAAGTGATGGAGAAAACCGAACGGCCATTTACTGCAATTGTTGGAGGGGCGAAGGTTTCAGACAAAGTTTTAATCGTTGAGAATTTACTGAATGTTGCGGATCACATTATCATTGGTGGCGGAATGGCTTATACATTTTTCAAGGCGAATGGTGGTGAAATCGGAAATTCACTATGTGAGGATGATCGTTTGGATACGTGCCGTGAAATTTTAGAAAAAGCAAAAGCTAAAGGAGTACATATCCACTTACCGGTGGATTCAATCATTGCAGATAAATTTGCAGAGGACGCTGAAACCAAGAATTGTGAAAGTAATGGGATTCCTTCGGGCTGGATGGGACTTGATATCGGTGAAAAATCCATTTTGGCATTCAAAACCGTATTATTGAACAGTAAAACCATTTTATGGAATGGTCCAATGGGAGTATTTGAAATGGCTCCGTTTTCAAAAGGAACAAAATCCGTTGCGGAGGCTGTAGCTGAAGCCACTAGAAATGGCGCATATAGTTTAATTGGTGGAGGAGATAGCGCTGCGGCTGTTCAGAAGTTTGGTTTTGCAGATCAAGTGAGTTACGTTAGCACAGGTGGGGGAGCACTTCTCGAATATTTTGAAGGGAAGGAATTACCTGGAATTGCGGCAATTTTGAATTAATTTCAATCAAGTAGCTTAACCA
>JBILIY010000017.1:0-10355 GCA_044368815.1 Crocinitomicaceae bacterium | reverse complement strand
CTGTGATTTTCGTTGTCGTTTTTAACATGTTTTTTAAATAAAAATGGGCAACCAAAAGGCTACCCATTAAAACACGCTGATAAATATTGATTACTCTACAATTATCCTCTTTTGAATAGTCGCTCCGTTAATAGTTGTTTCTACGATGTAAACTCCTGAAGAATAGGCTGTTGTGAATAGGGTAATGTTTGTATTCCCTTCTAATAATCCATAGTTTCTCTGAGCCATTAACTTACCTGAAAGATCAAGGATCCTTACCTCAACTTCGGAGGTAGATTTTAAGTTTAGTGCAATGTTCGTTTGAGCGTTTGCCGGGTTTGGATAAATATTTACTAATTCATCAAGTTGATTTTCAGTTGCCTCAAATAATCCTGCATTACTTCCATCGACGTATCCGTTTGAAACAGCCTCTGTAATGGTAGCTTTTCCTGCATTATCTATTCTTCCTTGAGGATCTATTAATAAACCAATGATGTGAATTTCATTTTCATCCCATGTTGTAGGTAAAACAAATGAAAAGTTTATTGTGTGTTGGTCTCCTAAATTAACTGTCGCCGGGAAACTATTTGCATATCCATTGAAACTTGGTGCAATGGCTCTTGCTACGTGGTCATAAACCATTTGAGCAGCAGGAACTGGATTTCCAAGCGCCTCATAGCCCCCCATAACACCATTATTTCCGCCAGAATAGGCATTTGATTGGTTATAACCAGAACCCGTTCCTGTTACAGCGTCTTCTGTTAAAACACAGGCTAACTTATAGTTACTATTTGCGGTCGCTTGAAAATCAGCAGTTACCGAAACATTTAAGGTTCTTGTTGTCGCGTCCCATGTTGCACCATTTGAAATAAATGCTTTTGGCTCAATTTGAACTCTTGTTAAAAAATCAGGCGACATTCCTGATGGGTCTACATCATTTCCCCTATCAACAAGAGCACTTGGATATCCTGTAATTAGGGCTCCAAAAGCTGCGTCATAATCTGTCACTGTCATTGGGTCTCCATTATGAACGGCAATTCCTGCCCAAAATTGACTGTACTTGGAGTTGAATTGATCCATGAAAACAGCTCCTCTCGGGCACCATTGACACCATGTTCCAGTTCCTTCTTCGCTCACAACAATTTTTCCAACAGCAGGCACTACTGGGTTAATAGAACCAACTAATGTATCATCACTAGAAATATCATCTGTTGCACCGTTAACATTAGAAACTGTTGCAGTATAAACTTGATTTCCGGCGACTAATGGTAAAGAATTCAAGGTCACTGCGTAATTTGAAGTACTTGAAATATTAACTCCCGTTATAGATTGAGAATAATTAGTTCCACCATAGTTTAAATTAACGTCAAAAGAGTTAATCGCTGTTGTTCCTGCGTTCACAACTGTCAATTTCGGGGTAACATTTTGTCCTGCCAATTCACCCCCTAAATTTGCCATAGCCATCATTCCATTTAAATTTGAAAGCGTATATGGTTGATGATCAAAACTAACATCGTCTACAAAAAACTGACTGTTTTGAACTGGAAAAAAATCCGTTGACGCAAGGGCATTTACACCATTAATCCAAGTACCAACAAGACTACCATCAATATATGCTTTCCAAACTTTTAAAGTTAAGTTTGCTTCTATTTTTAATGTAAACCAAGCTGCTTGAGGATAAGTACTTACAACTAAATTAGAGGTTACACCATCATCAATATACATATCACCAGCGTTGAAATTGACATTCAGCGCCCAAGTTTGACCAATCGTTTGAGATGCTTGAAAATTAAAATAACCGGTCTTTCCTGAATTAACGTAAAAGGATGATTGAAAAGTAAAAACACCGCTATTGTATAAAGGGCCAAAATCCAATACTACATCTTGTGGGCCGCCATTAGCGGAAGTAGATGATAAATAAATTGAATTTGTTCCACTACTTGCTTGGTTATTTGTTACTTGAGCGTCTTCTGCTCCACCTTCAGTGCCTGACCATGTTGTCCAAGAAGTTGATTGTGGGCCGATATATGATCCCGGTGCATAACCTTCGAAATCATCTGAGAAGAGCTGTGAAAAACTAAATGTTGAAACAAAGGTTCCAATCAAAAAAAGTAAAGGTTTTTTCATAATTTTCGCTTATTAATTTCATTAAAATTAAAAATAATATTTTAATCCTCAGTCAGATGCCTAATTACCTCAGCGGCTCCCATCAATCCAAAAAGAGCAGGGATATAACTACATGTTCCATAAAAAGACTTTTTAAAATTGCTTCCATCAGTCATTTTCAAAGATTCTTTACGCTGTATTTCTTCGGAAAAAACAGCCTTTATTCCTCTAAATGAAATTTCCTTGCGTTTCATTCTTTTTTTGATATGTGACCCAAGTTTGCAGTTGTGCGTGTTTTCCAATTTGGTAACTTTCACTTTGGAAGGATCCATCTTTCCCCCTGCGCCAAGATGTGTGATAATTTTGATTTTTAAGCGTTTACATGCGATTATCCATTCAAGCTTCGGTGTAACTGAGTCTATGCAATCCATCACATAATCTGGTTTGTATTCTTCAAGCAATTCCCAAACGCGTTCAGGCAAGACAAATTCCTGAATGATATTGATGTTCAACTTAGGGTTGATGTCTTTTAGACGCTCTGCCAATACCACCGCCTTGTTTTTACCAATTGTCGAATCCATTGCTGTTAACTGGCGATTTTTGTTCGTTGGATCAAAAACATCCCCATCAATAATGGTCATTGTTCCAACTCCTGAACGAGCAATAAATTCTCCGGCAAAAGATCCGATACCACCCAACCCAACGATGAGAACATGGGCTTTTTGAAGTTTTTCAATTTTCTCTTCACTAAAAAGGAGCGCTGTTCGCTCTAACCACTTTTCCATTTTTTGAAAACACGTTTAAAATTTTCGAATTGTATTTCTTTCAATTCTTGCAAAGTTATTTGTTTCGCATTTGCGAAAGTTGAATAGATCTGTTCTATTTCAACCTGTTTGTCATCTGTTTCAAAGAAAATCTTATTCATTGACATGTCCAATGAGCTTTTTAACAAATCTAGATCATTCATTATTGATTGACCAAAACTCACCAACATTCCTTCTTCTAGAACCTCATACAAAATGTTTTTTTTCGAAAAGCCATGGTAAATCCAAGGTTGGGTTGGATTTAAACGTCTTTTTAATAGTTTCAACTCGTTCCAGGCTCTAACACAATGAATAATTACCGGAAGTTGAAGTTCTTCGGATAATTCAATTTGGCTGGTAAAAATCTCAATTTGTTTCTCAAGATTTATGTCCTTTATTTTATCTAAACCAATTTCACCTAAAGCCAAACAATTTTGATGATTCAAGATTTCTTTAAAATCTTTTAAATCATTACTCGAATTTGTATCCCATGGGTGTATTCCGAATGAAAACCAACAATCTTCTTGAATAGAAGAAGCCTGAAAAATGGTATGATTTTGATTGTCTTGATAGTGTGAATGAAGATTAAAATAAGGAAGACTCATCATCTAAAATTAGTTGAATATTTGATAGTGCAATTCTTATTTTGATCCAGAAATACATTGAAGGTTAACATTTTTTAGTAAATTCGGCAAGTAAAGAAAACAAGAATTATGGCAAATAACGGAGATTTAATCGATAGAATTGAAAGTCAAGGAACTATTTTTGGACACCCGAAAGGGTTATTCCTGTTGTTTTTCACAGAAATGTGGGAGCGATTTAGTTATTACGGAATGAGGGCTATTTTAATGCTCTACATGACAAAATTATGGATTGAGAATGGGTTAAACATTGATGGTTCTTCTGCGTCGCTCATTTATGGATTTTTTACTGGATTTGTTTATTTAACACCGATTATTGGAGGCTGGATTGCAGATAATTATTTGGGTCAGCGAAAATCAATTACCATTGGCGGAATAACAATGTTTGCAGGGCAATTAACCCTTTTTGCTGTTAACACACATGTAGGTTTGGCAATGGGATTGGTGCTCTTAATTTTAGGAAACGGTATGTTTAAACCAAATATTTCGACAATGGTTGGGCAATTATATCGTTCGGATGACAATCGAAGAGACTCCGCGTTCTCAATCTTTTATATGGGAATTAATTTGGGAGCGTTCCTGGCTCCATTAGTAATTGCTTTATTGACTGATGACTTATTCGCCATTCGAAACACAAATGGAGAAGTAATAAGTTATGGTTACAAATATGGCTTCTTAGCTGCAGGAATAGGAATGGCTATTGGACAAATACTTTTCAATTGGTTGTCTCCTAAATATTTATTAGAAATTGGAGTAGAGCCCGCAGCAAAACTAAAAAGACAGGATGTATCTGATTATTCTTCAAACGATGAGGTAATTGATGCTGATAACAACTCGAAAAAACCCTTATCATTCGAGGAAAAACAGCGAATAACGGTGATTTTTATTCTTACATTCTTTGTAATCTTCTTCTGGGCTGGATTCGAGCAAGCTGGGTCATCAATGACTCTTTACACAGATAAATACATTGATAGAAATTTCTTTGGGTGGGAAATTCCGACTGCAATTTTTCAATCAGTAAATCCGTTGTTTATTGTTGCATTAGGCCCAATATTTGCATGGTTTTGGAATTCTAATCTTGGCGCAAGATTAAGCACTCCTGTAAAAATGTCATTAGGCATGATTTTACTTGGAATTGGATTTTTATTCATGCTTTTCGCAACGTACAGTGTAAAAACCACCGGGTCTGGTGACGCAGAAGTTGTGACTCAAAAAGCAGCTTTAATTTGGTTGGTGATGACTTATTTTTTCCACACAATTGGAGAACTTTGCCTTTCTCCTGTGGGGCTTTCTGTGGTCACAAAACTTGCTCCTTTAAAACTTGCTTCTATGTTGATGGGTGTTTGGCTTTTATCTTCATTTGTTGCTAACATTATGGGTGGATATATCGCTATGTATGTTGAAAAGCTTGGTGCAGCAACCATTTTCTTTTCAATTGCAGCATTTGTAATTTCACTAGGGCTTTTAATGCTTCTCTTGACAAGTAGGCTGTCAAAGATGATGCATGGAGTGAAGTAATTTAGAATTAATAATAATCGAAAAACGGGCTTGTCCCGTTTTTTTTATAACCAAAATCTATGAAAACAAAACACCCAAAAGCCCTTCCTTTTTTATTCTTCTCCGAAATGTGGGAGCGATTTGGATACTATCTAATGATTGGGATTTTCACCCTTTATCTCAAAGATGCTGAGAAAGGCTTTGCTTTGAGTGAACAAGAAGCTTCCGATCTCTACGGGACATTCATTGCACTGGTATTTCTAACTCCATTTATTGGTGGACTGCTTGCTGATCGCGTTTTAGGTTATCGAAAGGCAATTACCATTGGGGGTATTTTAATGGGTATCGGTTATTGCTTAATGTCAATCCACAGCCTCAACGCACTTTACATTGCAATGACATTTATCATTATAGGAAATGGGTTTTTTAAGCCAAATATTTCAACCTTGCTTGGAAACGTTTATAACTCGGAAGAATACAAACAACACAAAGACGCTGGCTACAATATCTTTTATATGGGAATCAACATTGGTGCTTTCGTTTGTAATTTTTTTGGCGCAGCATTATACAATATGTTTGGGTGGTATGCGGCGTTCCTTGCGGCAGGCGTGGGAATGTTTATTGGTATTATTATTTTCTGGTTTGGCACGAAGCATTTCGCGCATGCGGACGTAATAAAGCCTAAATCCGAAAGAGATATGTCGCTTATTCAGATTTTTGGGGTTATTTTAATTCCCTCTATCGTATTTGGACTCATTCCTCTTTTGTTTCCTTCTCCTTTGGTTGGATCTGTTTCTACTGACTCCTTTCTATTTGGATGTATTCCTGTGCTCTTTTTTTATGGCCGGTTGCTCTACAAATCGCCAGAATCAGAAAAAAGACCTATTGCAGCGATGCTTGCCATTTTTGCCGTTGTAATTGCTTTTTGGGCTGTTTTTAAACAAAATGGATCCACATTAAATACATGGGCCAACAACTACACGGATCGAGAGGTTCCATCCAATATGTTGGGTGTAACGAAATCGTTGCAATTAGCTGAAAAAATTACTTATAAGCAGGACTCGATAGTTCTAACAGATAAACAATTCCGGCCAATAAATTTGGATTCTGTTCCGTTAGCAAAAGAAGATAAAAAGGTGAAGACTGTTGATTATCCTTCTTATTTTAAAAACGCGAAGACAAATAAACTTCCGAAAGATGGGGAAGAAATTTATGCCTACAACACTAATTTATTTCAATCCGTGAACCCGTTTTGGGTAATTGTATTGACACCTTTAGTAATTAGTTTTTTTGGTTTCTTGAATAGACGAGGCAAAGAGCCTTCAACGCCAACTAAAATTGCTTTCGGGCTTCTCATCTCCGCACTTTCTTGTTTTGTGATGGTAGGGGCCATTTACGCAAGTAGCAATGGAATTGAAAAATCTTCAGCTTGGTGGTTTATCTCGTCGTATGCGGTCATCACCATTGGGGAACTTTTTTTGAGTCCTATGGGATTGTCCTTAGTTTCAAAACTCAGTCCACCAAGACTAACTTCGTTAATGATGGGAGGTTGGTTTTTAGCTACTTCTATTGGTAATAAACTTTCGGGAGTATTGAGTTCATTGTGGGATGGATATGATGACAAGGCAAATTTCTTTTATGTGAATGCCCTCCTTTTAGGATTCGCTGCTTTGCTTATGTTTGGAATTCTGCGGTGGTTAAACCAAATATTCGAAGAATATAAATAACACCGATTCGACAAGAAATTATTAAAAAAGAGTTTTTAACCTTGGATTTTAATAAAATTTTGCGGTTTTAACGTGTTGTTCGTGCTTTTAATAGCTGGTTCAAAAGCGCAAGCAACTCTCGTTTTTCAAAGAATTCGCTCAAAATAACTGATCTCTTATCTTCGTCAATTCCTGATTTAATTATTTCAATTTGGATTTCCTTTAGCGCTTTGATTCGAGTTTCTGTTTTTAACTTCAAACGTTCCTCATAGTTGTCGAATAAAAAAGTAAGCTCATTCATTAACTTTCGAATATTATTTTTTTGATGAAACGTTTCCTTCTTCAATTCTATTAGTTCATTTAAGTCATTCAGTTGAGCATGAATCAACCGTAGTTTCCTAATTACATCCAACTCCTTTTCCCTTAAATCTGCAGCCAACTCATACCTTTGTTCGTGTACTAATTTCATTTTATCTATTCTAATTTCAGCTAATTGTAATTTTAACTGACATATTTCTTTAAACGAAGCTTCAAAATCTTGATAATCAATGGTTTTTTCCATGTTTTTAATGTAATAATTTACTCGCATTGTTATGTTTTCCTCTAAACGACGTTTTCTAAAAATAATAACTAATATGAATGATGAAAAATAAAATCGAATGGAGTCCACTTGACGAATTATTTGACAATATGTCGGAAGAACTTCAGAATTACGCTCTAGACAATCAATTTGCTTATTTATATTCAAAAGCAGAGCGCATGCTTTTGGTTGGTCCAGAAAAATATAGAAAAGATGATTTCTTTAAAGAGCCCCGGTCGTTAAATGATGAAGCCCTTGAATTAATTCAATCAGGTTGTCTACAAATTTGTAATGGTAAGGGTTTAACTAAAGATAACCCTCTTTGTGAACTTGGGGTTTCTAGTTTTTATGATCTTATGAGAATGTTTCATTTTGATAGTGTTTCAAGAAGAACGGATCATGGTTTTGAATATAGTGGGAAATCTGGGGCTTTGGATGAAATCACTTTTGAGCATCGCGTTGATAAAAGAAAGTCCACGATTTTTAACTTTTGTGAATATCCTGATATAAAATAAAAAAACGTGCCTCTATTGACACGTTTTTTGGTTGCGGAGTAATTACTTTATAAGCTTTGCTTATTTCAATTCTAATTCGATGCTAAGATGATCCATAAAAACAGCTACTTGCCATCATTCGAACATAATACAAGATAGGCGAATCGCCTACCAAAATGCTAAAAACCTTCTCGCAACCAAAACAAAATTAATAAAACTTGGGTATTAATCAATAAGACGTATAACACGACCCTTTAAATGATCCGTACTTTCATTCGGTCCATAGACACACCAAAGAACAGGAAACTTGCATTTAACAGAATTTGGACCATAACCATCCGTGAAATAAATTAATCCTGTATATACCGATTGTTGGTTAACCCATTCGATAACTGGATTAAAGTTTGTTCCCCCGCCTCCTTTCAAAGTGGGAAGTACTTTAGATTTTCTTAGCTCATACGTGGCTTGTATTTGAGCATCGCACTCAATAATGGTAATTGTAGTTCCCGTTCTATAAATCTGTTTTACTTCATTCCAAAACAAACTTAATGTTTCTGTATCAATCGATCCTGATGTATCAATGGCAACAACAATTCGTTTTAGTTTTTTTATTTTACTTCCAGGATTACCTTCGAATCGTTTACTTTCTTTTCGTCTAGTTGATCGTAAAACAGTTCGTCCACAAGAAGAGTTGAACAAACGCAATACTTGTTTCCAAGAAATTTTAGGCATAGATGTTGTCAAATCTATGACTCTTTGAACATCAAGGGGAAGGTTATCAAAATCCAAAGATTTACCCTTAGCCTCCTTAATAATTCGGTTGATTGTTCTTTCACTTGAGTTTGAATCCCAAAAATCATGTATTCCTCTCAATGAGATGTTTTTTCTGCATGCATTTAATGCTTCCCAACTTTTCAGATAAAGCTCTTTCGCGTTGGGGTTTGAAAGTTTTAAGAGCTCATTGTAATAATATTCCATTGTTTGTCCCTTCAATAACTTTAATTCAGGGAACATTGTCAATAATATCGCACCTTCAGGAAGTGGCCAAGGATCTACATACTGATTTACAACCAAATCAGCTGCGACATTTTCAAGGAAAGGGTCTTTTCTATTGCCCCTAAACAAGTGTTTGAATAAAATATGTAAGACTTCGTGCTTTAAAACACCTATTCGTTCATTTTCAGAAAGTTTATTAATAAAAAATTCGGGGTTAACACTCAAAAACAACCTTTCCTCCTTAATCGAAACCGCTAAGGTTTGGATTTTTGGGTCAAAAACACGGGTCAAGCTAGATATTACATGGGCATAAAACGATTCCATTCTAAGGAGTTTAATAACCGAAGAAGAAAAGGCTGACTGTAAATTTTGAACTTGGGTAAACATTAAATCATCTTCACAAACTGTGCTAAAACCTCCTGGTTCGCTATGACTTTATTTATTGATACCATCGATGGAGAACCATGAAGCCTAGCTTTTATCAAATCTTGATGAAATGCGTATCTCAAATCACTCGGAATAACATTTGATTTCAACAACTGAATTAATGCCGTTTCGCATTTTTCCGTTGGTAAATAATTGGTTTTGAGTTTGATAATAATTCGAGTCATCAAAGTGTTTATTAAATCAAGTCTTACACCTTGCTCGGTAAAGGTTAATCGCTTTATCCAGTCTTCAATCGTTGCGCTATCTGCCTCAAGAAATTCTTCAGGAGAAGGGATTTGATTTAACACATCCTCTATGAAATTCATAAACGATTCCGCGGATTCCAAATCCAGACAACCTTTAGCTAATACTTGTACTAAACTTTTTTCTTGAATCAAGTCAGGAATATGCTTTATTTGACTAAAGAACTGAACAAGGGTTCTTGGTGTCGTTCTTCGCATTGTAACCATTTCTGGATATGTCAGCACAAAATTGACACCTCGCTCATCAATTTCATTTTCTACAGCCCATTCAGCCCATGCTTTTTGATCAAATTTCAATGTAATATGGATCATTCTAGTCAGCATCGCCTCATCCATCGGGGTGACAGAATAATCTCCAGAATCTGGATTAGCCGTAACAACAATTTGCCAATTCCTTGGTAAAGACCAAGAAAACATCTCAAAATTTTGCAGAAGCTGCATTGTTCCCCTCAAAATCCGATCATCAGCACGATTAATATCATCCAAAAGTAAAATTCCCGGGCCATCATCTGTTGGAACCCACTCAGGAGGAAGATAAACAGTTCTTTCGTCTCCAAAAACAGTTGGATCAGGATCAATCTTGAAAGGTAATCCATGCAAATCTCCCATTTCTTCAAATTGCGCAGGAGCACAATAGGCTATCTTCCATTTTTTATTTCGGGCTAGCTCCATAGCTATTTCAGTCTTTCCTAAACCATGGGTTCCCCAAATGCAAATCGGAGTGGGACGCCTGCCTGATTGAGCTTCAAAAATTAAATTAGACTCTAAGATTTTTCCTAATAATTGGAATAATTCTTTTCCATCGACTTCTGCACCGTAACAATCTTGATTTTGACTCATAAATCTAAATAACTTGTTTCTAAA
>JBILIY010000274.1:0-3098 GCA_044368815.1 Crocinitomicaceae bacterium | reverse complement strand
CAGTTTTGAGAACTACGCTTACCGTAAATCCAGTTTATTTGACGAACCTAACAGCTGAAATCTGTCAAGGTGAAAGCATTTTGTTGGGAGGTTCAAGTCAAACAACTGTTGGAATCTATTTCGACACACTTTCAACAAACAAAGGCTGTGATTCAGTTTTGAGAACTACGCTTACCGTAAATCCAGTTTATTTGACCAATCTAACGGCTGAAATCTGTCAAGGAGAAAGCGTTTTACTTGGAGGATCAAATCAAACAACTGCTGGAATTTACTTTGACACACTTTCAACAAACAAAGGCTGTGATTCGGTTTTGAGAACTACGCTTACTGTAAATCCGGTTTACTCAATTAGTCAAAGCACGGCTATTTGTCAAGGAGATAGTATCCTTTTAGCGGGAGCTTATCGCGATATAGCAGGGATTTATACGGAAAACTTAACAACTCAAAAAGGATGCGATTCCATAATCACAACTAATTTGACAATTCTACCTGTTTTGGTTGGAAACAATTATGTCGCAATTTGTGAAGGCGATAGTATTTTGCTAGCAGGGGAATATCGAACAGAACCCGGAGTTTATGTCGACTCATTAACGAATAACGATGGATGTGACTCGATTTTATACAATGTTCTTTTAGTTAATCCAGTTGAAATAATTGACATTGAGCTAACTTTCTGTTACGGTGATAGTGTTTTTGTCTATGGAGAATTCCAAACGGAACCGGGTATTTATTACGATTCGTTAACGACAAATCTCGGATGTGATTCGATTATTCGTACAACATTGAATTTTTTACCCGAAACCATCACAACCGTCAATTTAGGGATTTGTAATGGAGATAGCGTTCTATTAGGAGGCAATTATGTGAGTGTCCCAGGAATTTATTTGGATACCCTACAAACACAAAATGGCTGTGATTCAATCATTCAAACTAAGCTGAAAGTATATAAAACTTTCAATATGTTACAATCCATTTCGATTTGTGGAGGTGATAGCATTTTCCTTGCAGGAGCCTTTCGAG
The DNA here is from genome assembly GCA_044368815.1 of Crocinitomicaceae bacterium. GTDB lineage: Bacteria > Bacteroidota > Bacteroidia > Flavobacteriales_D > Crocinitomicaceae > UBA952. Next base: position 2,078 of record JBILIY010000274.1, on the reverse strand, counting down.
ATGAAACAGGTATTTACATTGATAGTTTGATTTCCAGTCGAGGATGTGACTCAATAATTTCATATGCTCTAATTGTAAGTCCTATTTACCAAAATGAGACAACAATTTCAATCTGTGAAGGAGATAGTATATTCATTGGTGGGGCATACCAAAATTCAACAGGAATTTATACCGACATATTCACTTCAATAAATGGTTGTGATTCAATGGTAACGACCACATTAAATGTTACCCCACTGCCAATTTCAGAATTCAACATGACTGAAGATGGTCCTGGAGATTTGAACTTCCAATGTTTCAATCTTTCTCAAAATGAAACTGATTTGATATGGTATTTTGGTGATGGTGAAACGTCAACAGAATCGGATCCAATTCACGATTACGCGACTTTTGATAACTATACAGTTATGTTGATTGTATCGAATGGATGTGGCGTGGATACTTCAATTCAACTGCTGTCATTGGAGCCAATTATTGATTTCTATAATGCTTTGTCTCCAAACGGCGATGGTAAAAACGACTACTGGAGTATACCGATTTTAGATTATTGGCCTGACAATGTTGTAAGAATTATCAACCGATGGGGGGTTGTGGTATGGAAGACAGAAGATTATAATAATTCTACAAATCGATTCATAGGAGAAAATATGAATGGTGATAAGCTTGGAGACGGAACCTATTATTACATCCTCGAATACGACAGGACGGAAAAACGTGGTTGGGTTTTCATAGAAAGATAAATAAATCCTAAAACGTGAGTTATGAAAAAGATAAAAATAATACTATCAGTTTTTCTTGCCGCAACGTCGTTTGCACAGCAAGATGCAGGCTTCTCAATGTATTTTTTCAATCCCGTATATGTCAATCCAGGCTATGCGGGAAGTCGAGAGGTCATTTCAGGAACCATGGTTCATCGCAGTCAGTGGGCTGCGATGAACGGTGCTCCTAGCACACAAACATTTAGTTTGCATAGTGCAATACCGAATAGTCGAATTGGACTTGGTTTTCAACTGTATAATGACAACGCTGGACCAATGCGAAATACAGGTTTGAACTTGAGTTATGCCTATCATTTACCCTTATCGAAAGAATCAAAACTTTCATTTGGTGTGACGGGTATGCTTAGTAATTTGAAAGTGGACTGGGATCGGATTAACGTTCCAGATGAAAACGATTTAGCGTTTACGCAAACAAGAACCACAAATTGGGTTCCTGACGCGGCAGTTGGCTTGTATTATTATCAAAAACGATTCTATGGGGGATTCAGTATCAATCACTTGATGGAATCAAAGTTTGGACTTTCCACCAATGCTGGTTCTGATTTGGCTAAATTTTACAGGCAATACTATTTGACTTCAGGAATTGTAGTTCCAATAAATGGAGAATTTAACCTACGACCATCCGTTTTGGTGAAGCTTGCTCAGGCGAATTCAGCCGTATTGGATTTGAATGCGGTTGCAATTTATAAGCAGCAATATTATTTCGGATTGGGATATCGTTTTGCCGATCGCATTAGTATTCCAGGAACAGATAACATGCTAGTTGGGATTTTCCAATATGAATTCACACGCTTTTTTCGAGTTGGATACGCGTTCGATTATTTCTTAAATCAAAACAAATCCTATAACAGCGCAGGAAGTCATGAAATTATGCTCGGTTGGGACTTCAATCCGGTAAAAACAAAAATGTCAAATCCACGATTTTTCTAAAACCTTACGTCATGAAAAAAATACTATTTCTAATCGCAATCCAATTCATTCTTTTCACCTTAAAATCACAAGAGAGTAGGGCAGACCGACTTTTTAATAAGTGGAATTACGCAAAAGCTTCTACTGTCTATCAAAAGCGAATCAACCGCAAACCAAACGCAGATTTATATTATCGACTGGGACAATCTTACAGAAAAATGAGCTCGCATTTTCGGGATGAAGAATCAGCATTTGCTAAAGTGGATGAATTTGGAACGTATTCTGATCCAAATTATTACTTGGAATATGCACGAACGCTAAGAACCAATGGTAAAATCCCAGAGGCCAAAGTTCAATTGGACAAATATATGTCTTTAAAACCAGAAGATT
>JBILIY010000271.1:0-3106 GCA_044368815.1 Crocinitomicaceae bacterium | reverse complement strand
TACGTTCAGCAATGTTTGAATGATGCGAAGAAAATGCTCAACGCTGCGATCAACAATCCTCCGGAAGATAAAAATGAAGCAAAGCGTTTGTTGGAAGAAGGAGGGATTGCCTTGTTGCGCGCTCATCGTGGTTTACCTAAGAATCGTGCGTTAATCAAATTCCTTTCTGAGCCAGGAATTAAAGTTCATTTGCAAAAAACAGAGAACTTTTACATGCAAGAGCAAGGCAAACATATGAAAAAAATTGATGTGGAATTATTCTTTGTAATTGATGAGAAAAATAATACCATCGAACTTACCGATCAAGGGATTGATTTAGTTTCAGGAAAAGACGATCGTGGATTTTTTATCATGCCTGACATCGGTGCGGAAATTGCTAAGTTGCAGAAAGAAAATCTTTCACCAGATGTTTATTTGGAGCGAAAAGATGCATTAGTTCGTGAATATTCAATCAAATCTGAACGAATCCATTCCATCAATCAATTGTTAAAAGCGTACACACTTTTCGAGAAAGAAGTGGAATATGTAATCATGGATGGAAAAGTGAAAATCGTTGATGAATCCACAGGTCGTATTTTAGAAGGAAGAAGGTATTCAGATGGTTTGCACCAAGCGATCGAAGCGAAAGAAAATGTGGAGGTAGAGGCTGCAACACAAACGTATGCAACCGTTACACTTCAAAATTACTTCCGAATGTATCACAAGCTTGCCGGTATGACGGGAACTGCCGAAACGGAAGCTAATGAATTCTGGGATATTTACAAATTAGACGTGGTTGCCGTTCCTACAAACAGGACAGTAGTTCGTAAAGATTTAGATGATTTCGTATTCAAAACTGCTCGTGAAAAATACAACGCGGTAATTCAAGAAATTGAAGATTTAGTCGCTGCTGGACGTCCAGTTTTAGTTGGTACTACAACGGTTGAGATTTCTGAATTATTGAGCCGAATGCTTCAAATGAAGAAAATACAGCATCAAGTTTTGAACGCAAAATACCACCAAAAAGAAGCTGAAATTGTTGCGAATGCCGGTCTTGCAGGTGCAGTGACGATTGCTACTAACATGGCAGGTCGTGGAACGGATATCAAATTAGGCCCAAATGTTAAAGAAGCGGGAGGTTTAGCGATTATCGGAACGGAACGTCATGACTCGCGTCGTGTGGACCGTCAGTTAAGAGGTCGTTCTGGTCGTCAAGGAGATCCGGGTTCTTCAAGATTCTTCGTTTCATTGGAAGACGACTTAATGCGAAAATTCGGTTCGGAACGTATTGCAAAATTGATGGACCGAATGGGATTGAAAGAAGGTGAAGTTATCACGGCGGGAATGGTTTCCAAATCAATTGAACGCGCACAGAAAAAAGTGGAAGAAAATAACTTTGGAATGCGTAAACGCTTGTTGGAATACGATGATGTGATGAATGCGCAACGTCGGGCAATCTACAAGAAAAGAAGAAACGCGTTATTCGGAGATCGTTTGGCAATCGATATCGACAACATGTTTTATGAACTATGTGAAACGACTGTTCAGACCTATGCCAATAGCGAATTCCAAGAATTTGAAATGGAGCTCATTCGTTTAATCGGGATTGAATCTCCGATTGATGAAAATGAATTCAAAGCGATTTCAAAAGCTGATTTAATTGAAAAAATCTATCATGCAATGCGCGATCAATATGAGCGTAAATGTGATAAAATTGCTGCGAAAGGACTGCCTCAAATAAAGCATGTTTTTGAAACAATGTCAAATCAATATAAGAACATCGTTTTCCCATTGACGGATGGAAGAAAAGAAATGCAATTGATTGTTAATTTGGAAGATGCCTACAAATCAGAGGGGAAAATTATTTCCAAGTTGTTTGAGAAAAATGTCATTCTTGCTAAAATTGATGACGAATGGAAGGAACATTTAAGAGAAATGGACGATTTGCGTTCCGCGGTAAATAATGCGACTTACGAGCAAAAAGATCCTTTGGTAGTATACAAATTGGAATCATACGAACTTTTCAAATCGATGATGAATCGCTTGAACGAGGAAGCCGTAGAATTGTTGATGAAACTGGATATTCCAATCGAACAAGAATTCAAACAAACCAATAAGGACGATCGCCAGAATAATTACGAGCGTAGTTCATCCAATTCGAACACATCGTCAACTCAACCACCGCGTTTTGAAGGTCGACAAGGGTACCAACAAGCTATTGATAATTCATTCCCACAAGAGGAAAAAAAGCAGCCGGTTATTGCTGACCCAAAAGTTGGTCGAAATGATGTTTGTCCTTGCGGTAGCGGAAAGAAATACAAGCAGTGTCACGGTAAATGATTTCGGGAGCCGAAATTTCATCCGTCGCGTTCATCGGTTCCGGGAAGGTTGCGGGTGTTTTTTCAGCTATTTTTTATGAAAACGGAATTCGAATTCCTGGAATTTCAAGCAGAAATAAGTTAACTGGAAAAGCACTCGTTGATAAATTTCAAAGTGAATTCGTTGAAGACTTTACTTCGTTGAAAGCTGATTTAATCGTAGTTTCAGTCAATGATGATTCTGTTAAAACAATTGTTGAGCAAATTAAACCTTCTCAGAAAGTTGTTTTTACTGCAGGCGCAGTTGACCTAAAAGAAATCAATCATCCAAACTGTGGGGTGTTCTATCCACTTCAATCATTCACAAACGGGAAGTCTTTAAGAAGCAACGAAATCCCCATTCTTTTGGAAACTAAAGAGTTAGATTTTAGAAAGCTATTAGAGTCTTTTTGTTCAAAACTTGGCTTCAATTTTCAATATTGTGATTCAGAAAAGCGAAAGCAGTATCATTTATCAGCCGTTTTTCTGAATAATTTCATGAATCACCTGGCTTACGTTTCAAAAACTGAATTGGAAGAAAATGGGTTGAATTGGGAACTTTTATTGCCTTTACTGAAAGAAACGTGTGACAAACTCCTGCATTCAGATTTATATGAAGGTCAAACCGGACCTGCACGAAGAGGAGATTTGAATGTAATTCAAGAACATCAAAAGATGCTTTCAGGAAAACACTTGGAACTATATAATGTTATTACATCGAGTATTCTTGACACCTATAAAAAATGATTAGTTACAAACAGAAATTGAAT
>JBILIY010000272.1:0-3106 GCA_044368815.1 Crocinitomicaceae bacterium | reverse complement strand
CGCCATCATGGTTTGGAGCTCCACCAATTCAAACAACAGAGTATGAATGGATTGGGCAAAATAAAAAAGATGTCCTGTTAAAAATTAGTGTAAATAATGCAAATGGTGTCGATCAAATCCAATCCATTGAATACCAAGATATTTATTTAGGACTAGATGCTGGTCTGGAGGAAAAAAAATTCCAAGCTTCAGTTTTTCCAATTCCCACGTCGAATACTGTTCAAATTCAATCAAATTCATACTTAAAAGCCATAGATCTTGTTGATTCAAAAGGAACAATCTTAGAAAGACTAATCGATTTGAATTCATTGAATTGTATCTTTGATTTAAGTCATTTGTCATCTGGTATCTATTTTCTGAAACTTGAAAGCGCGAGTGGTTCAAAAACAATTCGGGTAACTAAAAACTAATCCTTAACTTTGTTACAGGCAAATCGGTCTATCGCTGTTTCGTTAATCGAAAGAGAGGAAAGTCCGGGCAGTATAGAGCATCGTACTTCCTAACAGGAAGGTCTCTTGAAAGTGATTTCGAGGGAACAGAAAGTGCCGCAGAAAGGAAAACTACCTTGACAAGCCTTGGCTTCGTCAAGGAAAAGGTGAAAAGGTGGAGTAAGAGCCCACCGCTCAGGCAGTGATGTCGGAGGCAAGGTAAACCTTACGAACTGAAAGACCAAATATACCGAGGATTGAGGGCTGCTCGTCCGATCTCGGAGGGTAGGTTGATGGACGCTGATGGTGACGTCAGTGCTAGATAAATGATAGATACTGAGTTGATATTCAACAAAGGAAAACAGAACCCGGCTTATGATTTGCCTTTTTTATTTCTTATGAAAGAACAACTTTCCAAATTAACAGATTCATTTAATCAATTAAAGGATTCGCACCGCGCTATAGCCATGAAACAATACATGCGCAATCAATTTGAGTTTTTAGGAGTGACAAGCGTTCCCAGAAAAGAATTATTTTCAAATTGGAAGAAAGAATTACCGAAAAATCTTAAGCGAGAAGAACGTTGGGAGCTAATTTATGAACTTTGGGAAAAGGACGAGCGCGAATACCATTATGTCGCAATGGATTGGCTAAATTCCTTTAAAACTGTTGATCTTCATGAAAATGATGATGAACATCTAAAGTTTTTAATTTCTAATAAATCTTGGTGGGATACAGTAGATTTATTGTCGAGTAATGTACTTGGAAAATTTGGACAGAAGTTTCCAGAAAAAATGTTTGATGTAACTGAACAATGGTCAGAAGAAGATAGTTTTTGGTTACATCGAGCGACAATTATATTTCAGTTGCGATATAAATTAAAGACAGATCCTAGAACGCTTTCTCATCAAATTATTCGTTTTCAAGGGAGTAAAGAGTTTTTTATTCAAAAGGCAATTGGGTGGTCACTTCGCGAGTATGCGAAAACGGATCCAAATTGGGTAATCAATTTTGTTGAAGAAAATGGAATTATTGGACTTGCAAAAAGGGAGGCTTTGAAGCATTTAGTTTCCAAAAAAGGCTCGCTTTAATTTCCTGTTGTTCCTAGAAAAAACTTATTTTTATTCAAAAAATAGTTGAATTGTGATTTTGAATTTAAAAAAATATGCACAACGAAAAATAAAAAGTCAAGAAATAGATTATCAAGAGGAAATCACTAATGATATTTTAAAACGAAAAATCTATTTCAAATATACTTTTCTATCAGGTTTAATAGGTGCGATGGCCGTGCTTTTATATTATTTACCATTTCATTTGTACCCATCTTTTTTTGCGATGGGAAATTTTCAATTAACACTTTTTGGTTTCGGTTTTGAAATTTCTCCAATTTCAATTTCTTTTAATTTATTCTGTTTGATGATTGAACTTTTCTTATTGGGGTTAATCAATATAGAGATGGTTAAGGAGATTGCGATGAAATTGAGATTTAGGAACGAAAAATCGAACTATTATGATTTGCATAAAATCGAGTTGGTTAATATTAGCCTTGAAAACTATAAATCCAAAGAGAAAGAAATTGGAATTGATCCTTTTGCGGAGTTATCTAAATTCAGGATTATCATATTTTTTGTCTTTAACAAGATAAAGGCATTCCTGAGTAATTTAATTGTTAAAATTCTCGTTCGAAAATTAGCAGGGCGTTATTTGTTGAGGCTATACACTGATTTAGTTGGAATGCCGATTAATTTCTTTTGGAACGCATTTGCATGTAGGGAAGTATATCGAAGAACCGTTTTTTATTTCTATTCGCAAAATTTAATAAACTTTACAATTGATTACATCAATTCCAAACACGAATCTCGTGAGGAAATTAAACCAATTTTATATGAATTGCTGGCTACTGTTGCTGTGAAAAAGCGAGAATTAAATTCAACACATTTCGTTTTCTCTTACAAGTTATTGGGCCAATTTCAAGTTCCCTTTCAAAAGAAATATGAACTTCAAAAGAATTTCATTGATGCTTTGAAACTTTTCCCTAACGAATTAACTAATGATCTGTTATTGCTTTTCGTTACAGGAATGATTATCGATGGCTCAATAAATAGTGCGGAGAAAAAAGAGTTGGATCACATACGAAAGGAACTTGATGGTAATTATCCAATTTTAGACCGTTACAATGACTATCTAGAAGCATATAAGCTTGGTGAGGCTGAAGCATTTTTGAAACAATCAATAATTCAATAAAAATTGCTTTGCAGATTAACCGAAATTCTTACTTTACACAAAATTGAAATCGTTTTAACCAATGAAAAAAATATCAGTTAGAGAAAAATTAAATTATCGGCTTGACGAGATGATGAGTCGTGGTTCAATTGCTATGATTGGCTTGTTAGCGATTATTTCACTTTTGATAATAATTTTGGCGGGTATTTTAATAAGCTCCTTTGGGCTGCATTCTCCAGGGGATGAACCTATGTCAATAATAGAGGCTACCTGGCAAAGCTTGATGAGAGCATTGGATTCAGGAACAATTGGAGGAGATCACGGATGGTCATATAGATTCATTACTTTTCTTGTAACATTGGTGGGTATATTCATTGTGTCAACTTTAATTGGTGTTTTGAGCAACGGTATTGAGGTTAAACTTGCTGAATTACAAAAAGGTAAAAGCCTTGTTT
>JBILIY010000270.1:0-3119 GCA_044368815.1 Crocinitomicaceae bacterium | reverse complement strand
AAGAAAAACATAAAAAAATAAAAAAAAATACTTTTCTCATAAATTATAGTTTAGTAAAGTGAAGCATCGACCAACCTTCTCGGTTATCGGAATTCACAAATTCAAATCCATTTTCAATTGCGCAATCCTTAATTTCATCGCCATCACTGACGAAAAAACCACTTAATAAAAGTTTGCCATTTGAACGAATTAACTTGGAATAAAATGGGATTTGGCGCTTCAAAACGTTTTTATTGATATTCGCCAAAACAACGTCATATTCCCCTTGAACCATTTCAATATCACCAAGTAAACTCGTGATTTTAGAACACTCATTCTTAATAGCATTCTCATCACAATTTTCAACAGACCATAGTTCTATGTCAAATGCTTCGATGTCTTTGGCTTCCAATTTTTCAGCAAGTATAGCCAATACTCCGGTTCCAGAGCCCATATCTAAGACGACCTTATTTTTAAGATCCAAGTCGAACATTTTTTTACACATCAAATAGGTTGTTTGATGATGCCCGGTTCCGAACGACATTTTGGGTTCAATAATAATTGTTTGGCCAACGAAATCTGTCTTTTCGTGAAAAGGTGCCATAATCCGAAGCTTATCTTCAATAATTACTGGCTCGAATTGTGATTCCCAAACAGCATTCCAATTTTGTTGGGGGATTTTATTCAACTCATAAGAAAATTCAAGTTCCTTGTTCAACCGAAGTTCGGTCATCAAACTTTCAAATTTGGCATTATTAAAATTATGTTCTGCAACATAAGCTCTCAAAATTGGCTTATCTTCCTGAAAACTTTCAAATTCCAATTCTGACAAATAGGCCACAAAAACCTCATTCCAAGGAGTGAATTGAGCTAATTTAAATTCAATTTCAATGTAAATCATACAATGCCCGAAAAATTTCCTTGAATGAATCGTTCTTTAATGAAGCACCTCCAATTAATCCACCATCCACGTTTTCGCAAGAGAACAACTCTATGGCGTTCTTTTCGTTACAACTTCCGCCATAAAGGATTGAAAGTAATTCTGAAACCTCATCTCCAATTTCTTCCTTGACGCTTAGCCTGATTCTGGCATGCATATCCTCTGCTTGTTCGCATGATGCAGTCAAACCTGTTCCGATTGCCCATATTGGCTCGTACGCGATGGCTATTTGATTCCAATTTTTCAAAGGAACATGAAATAATGAATCCTTAAGTTGCTTAACAACGAATTGTACATGTTCATTCTTCTGGCGGTTCCCCAAAGGCTCACCACAGCAAAATATAATGTTAAAACCATTGGAAATAGCAGCATCTACTTTCTTTTTTAAAAGTTCATCTGTTTCATTGAATAACTGTCTGCGCTCAGAATGACCAATTAAAACATGCTTAATACCACAACTTTCAAGTTGAGCCAATGAAATCTCTCCAGTATATGCCCCAGAATTTTCGTGATAAAAATTTTGAGCTCCTACATCAACAACGCCCTCTGATGCCAATTCACTCAAATATAGATATGGTGCGTAAATCTGTACATTTTGATTTTTAGCGTATTGGGAAATTTGTTTAAATAATTCAATAGCTTCTTTGTGAAGCAAATTCATTTTCCAATTAGCGGCAAGTATTTTTTTTCGCATTCACTAATGTAATGCTTTTTTAATTGCAAGAAACCCTTATTGAACGATTTTTTTGAACTCTTCTTTATTGAATTTGTCCTTGTCAATACCACTGTAGAACTTCTGTACATTTCCATTCCATAAATAAACGACACCAGGTGTCTCGCGTCCGTTTCCAATTGTCTGCCAAAATTCGATGATATCCATCACATAAAAAGGGTAATCAGCGCCCGCAAATTTGAAAAATGCCGGAATTTCTTCAGGTCCTTCATCCATAAAGATCATTTGAATATCCGGGAAGTTTGGATTAGCCCGTTTCAATTCCGTTAATTCCTTGGCGGTTGCCATACAATGATCACAGGTGGGAGCGAAGAAGCACAAAACTTTTTTTCCTTCATCTATTTTTGGGAATATTTTTGAAAAACCAGATTTTTTCTTTTTCGGACCCAAAACTTCGGTTGTTTTCGTCTTAGATGTATCTTTTATGATAATTTTTGTTTGCTCTTTTTCATCGATTAAAGTATCGCTTTCAACCTGAATGTCCTTTTTAGGCTCTTCAATTACTGGAACATTTTTTTTCGATTCAGACTGGAACTTCATTGGAATCATTACAAATAGTGATGCAATGCATGCCAAAGCCAAAGATCCAACTGTAACAATGCTATTTCGAGATTTTATTACATTATTGAATTTCAAATAGAGAAACACCAATAAACCAATCGAAAGAAGATTTTTAATTAGAGCCTGAAGCGGAGTCATTGGCAGCAGACTCCCAAAACAACCACAGTTACCTTTATTTCCAACTGTTAAAATTTCAATTGAAAGGTGAACACAGAAAAAAGCTAACATTAAAATTGTTAAAGGAATTACTACTTTTTTAAGATTAAAAGGTAAAAGAATCAAAAAGCCTAAAGCAAATTCAATTCCAATTAAAAAACGGGAAAGAAAAGCTGAAAATTCACGTCCAAAACCCATGGGGTATAATTGAGTAAATTCAAACTTTGAAATACTAAATAGCATTGATGGATCTGGATATATTTTAGCGAAAGCGGAGACAAGAAAAAGAGCCGATATTAACACGCGAATCGACCAAGCTAAATAAACCTTCCAAACTTCTGGTTTTGATGGTTTTGAATCAATGATTGTTTGATTATCCATGGATTTTTTTTTGAAAATTAGATAAATTCAAGAATCGAGAATTGCTTTTAACAAAGCATTAACAATCACTACCAAGATGAATTAAAGCAAAAATAGAATAATTCAGCATATCAAAATAATTCCCTTCAACTCCTTCACTTGCAAGTGTTTTCCCTTTATTATCCTCAATTTGCTTGATTCTTAAAACTTTCGTCAAAATAAGATCAGTCAATGAACTCACACGCATATCTCTCCAAGCCTCACCGTAGTCGTGATTTTTAAGCTGCATTAATTCAAATGCTTCATTTTCAATTTCTTTGTAAAGCTTAAACGCTCTTTCAGGAGATAAATTATCATTGAAATCAGTGGGATTACGCAATTGAATAATTG
>JBILIY010000372.1:0-3122 GCA_044368815.1 Crocinitomicaceae bacterium | reverse complement strand
GCTAATTTTCAAGCAGTACCATCCTTTAATTTCTGATCAACTGCTTTAGCGCTTTCAATCGAAGAATCTTTAAAAACCTCTAAAAAAGCATTCAGATGGGAATTTTGTTCAATAAGATTCAAATAGCTTTGGGTTATTTCCAAAACCGTTTTACCGGATAGCAAAGCTTCCTTAATTTGACCTATTGAACGATACATGGGTTTATTTATCTTCCGGCTTAACCTCGGTTGATGATGTCGTTTTCTTGTCTTCGCCTTTGGAAGCATCTTTAAATTCCTTCATTCCCTGACCCAAACCTTTCATCAATTCTGGAATTTTCTTACCTCCAAAGAAAAGTAAAACAATAACCAAAATTAGAATTATCTCTGTTGGTCCGATGCCTGCTAGTATTAGTCCACTATAAAGTAACATAAGGAAGGATTAATTAATTTCAATTTCAAAATTAGCGAAAATAAACCGATAACTTCTACAAATAATCGAAATTAACGCTTTATAACTTTCTTGCAACCTCAACCTCTTCAAAGGCTTCAATGATATCACCAATCTGAATGTTGTCGAATTTGTCGATGTTCAATCCACATTCGTAGTTGTTTTTCACCTCTTTCACATCGTCTTTAAAGCGTTTCAAAGAACCAAGAACTCCAGTATGAACAACAATTCCATCGCGAATTACGCGCACTTTAGAAGTTCGTTTGATGGTGCCATCAAGCACGTAACAACCCGCGATTGTTCCAACCTTTGTGATGTCGAAAGTTTCACGGATTTCCGCTGAACCAAGAACTTTTTCCTCAATATCCGGTGATAACATGCCTTCCATTGCTGCTTTGATTTCCTCAATTGCCTTGTAAATAACGGAGTACAATCTAATATCAATTTGTTCGTTTTCAGCAAGTTTTCTCGCGCTCACAGAAGGTCGAACCTGGAATCCAATAATAATCGCATCAGAAGCAGATGCCAAGTTAACATCAGCTTCAGAAATCGCTCCAACTCCTTTGTGAATGATATTGATTTGAATTTCAGGTGTACTTAAGTTCAATAAAGCGTCGGATAATGCCTCAATTGAACCATCCACGTCCCCTTTCACAATGATGTTCAATTCCTTGAAGTCACCAATTGCCAAACGACGACCGATTTCATCAAGAGTAATATGTTTCGTAGTTCGTAAACCTTGTTCTCGGTAAAGTTGCTCACGTTTCTGCGCAATTGATTTTGCTTCTTTTTCATCATCAAGAACGTGGAATTTATCCCCTGCACTTGGAGCTCCGCCAATTCCCAATACCGAAACTGGTTGTGCGGGTCCTGCTTCTTTCAGGTTCTTGCCATGTTCATCATGCATAGCTCGTACGCGTCCATAATAACGACCAACAAGAAGAACATCTCCAACACGCATTGTGCCTGATTCGACAAGCATATTGGTAACATAACCTTTTCCTTTGTCGAGTGAGGATTCAATCACAGTTCCTACTGCATTCTTATTTGGATTAGCTCTCAAATTCAACATTTCAGCTTCCAACAAAACTTTATCAAGTAATGAATCAATGTTCAAATTTTGTTTTGCTGAAATTTCTTGGCATTGATATTTACCACCCCAATCTTCAACCAATATATTCATTGCTGATAATTGTTCGCGGACCCTATCCGGATTAGCTCCTGGCTTATCAATTTTATTGATTGCAAAAATCATTGGAACATTTGCCGCTTGCGCGTGAGAAATCGCTTCTTTCGTTTGAGGCATGACATCATCATCTGCAGCAACAATAATTATTGCGACGTCGGTAACTTGAGCTCCACGAGCACGCATGGCGGTAAACGCTTCGTGACCTGGAGTATCCAAGAATGTCATTTTTCGACCATCCTTCAAGGTTACTGAGTATGCACCAATGTGCTGTGTAATTCCACCAGCCTCGCCTTCAGTTACATTCGCGTTTCGGATTTTATCAAGTAAAGAGGTCTTACCGTGGTCAACGTGACCCATTACGGTGATAATTGGTGGTCGATCTACGAGGTCTTCTTCCTTGTCCTCAACAACTTGAATTGCTTCTTGAACTTCTGCACTAACGAATTCCGTTTCGTAACCAAATTCATCAGCGACAATTTGAATGGTTTCCGCATCCAAACGTTGGTTGATTGAAGCAAAGATTCCAAGAGACATACAAACCGAAATGACTTGAGTCGGCTGAACGCTCATCATGGAAGCCAATTCTGAAACCGTAACGAATTCCGTTAGTTTCAAGATTTTTTCTTCTAATTCAGCTTGTTCGATTTCTTCTTGACGACGTTGTGCAACAATGTCTCGTTTCTGTCTTCTATTTTTTGAGGCTTTTGATTTCCCTCCCTGATTTGAAAGTCTTGCAAGAGTATCTTTAATTTCTTTTTGAATATCCTGCTCTGAGATTTCTTTCTTTTCAAATTTCTGTCCAGGAGTAAACTTTCCTTGACCACCTGGTTTAGCTGCTGTTGAAGCCGGGTTTATTTCTACCTTTTTTATTCGTTTGCGTTTACGCTTAGAGTCGGCATTATCAGCCTTGGACGCAGGAGTTGAAGGTGTTTTTGGTTTTTCAACAGGTAATTCAATTTTACCTAAAACTGTTGGTCCAGATAGAACTTGTCGTTCGAAACGAATTGTTTCAATTTGTGGTTCAGGTTGTTTTTCAGGTGCTTTTACTTCTTCTTTTACTTCTTCCTTTTTAACCTCTTCCTTTTTAACCTCCACAGGTTGAACGGGCTCAGGTTTTTTCTTATCTGGTCGGGTTTTTTGATTGATTGAGCTTAGATCAATCTTACCAACAACTTGAACTTTAATGTCATTCGAGTCGTCCGATGATTCTGTTTTAACAGCCGTTACCTCCTTTGGAGCTTCCGTGTAAACCTGTTGCTTAATTTCTTCAATATTGATTGTAACATCATCCTCTTCTTCCTCTGGCTCAACTGTTGCTGAATCTTCGGGTTTATCTTTCAAAGAAATACTTTCGCGACGTTCTCTTCTAGCTGACGATTTTGATTGTTCTTTCAAATTTTGATCTGCAGCAAACTCTTGGCATAGCAAATCAAAGTGCTCTGATTCCAAACGCGTGTTTGGATTGGTATCAATTTTAATTCCTTTAGACTGAAGAAAATCAATC
>JBILIY010000269.1:0-3160 GCA_044368815.1 Crocinitomicaceae bacterium | reverse complement strand
CTACAGCGATAATAGCATCAAGGTTATAAAATTTCGTTTTATAATTTTTTCCATCGACAGCAGTAGCCGAGTAATCCTCGGTAACTGAATTTGCCGCTAATTCTCCCTCGCTAAATATTCGTTTTAAATGCAAAGAAATGTTATCAGTACTGCACCCAAACAAGCCCGCCATGGACTTTTGAGACAGCCAAAATGTTTCATTTTCAAAGCGAACTTCGACTTTAACTTTCCCTTCTGAATTCTCGTATAAAATAATCTCACTCATAAACTAAAGATACAAATAAAAGAGGCTACTTACAACTTAAAATAAGATATAAGCGAGAAAATTTCTCTCCCCTCGTTTTGAATAATTTCAGAACCAATCAACTTTCCTAATTTCTCAATATAAAATTCTAATTGAATTGAATTTTTTTCGTATCTTCAAGTAATGAACAATACAAACTTATACATCGATTTCGATCCAGCAAGCTATACTGAGAACATTATCAATCAAACAAATAAAAGCGTTTTTTTAACCGGTAAAGCAGGAACAGGAAAAACAACCTTACTTCGAAAAATTGTCGGATTAACACATAAAAACACAGCTATTGTAGCTCCAACAGGAATTGCAGCTTTAAACGCCGGTGGAGTCACCATTCATTCCTTTTTTCAACTTCCGTTTGGATGCTTTATTCCCGAATTTGAGAGTCCGCAATCTGTAAATTACATCAAACACGAGAATAAAACGACTTTAAAGCGCCATTTTAAAATAAACAGCCAACGGATTTCCTTAATCCGAAGTTTGGAACTATTGATTATTGACGAAGTAAGTATGCTGCGTGCTGATTTATTGGATGCAATAGATTGGTCACTTAAAACAATTCGCAAGAATAATGATTCATTCGGTGGAATTCAAGTTCTTTTTATTGGCGATTTAATGCAACTTCCTCCGGTTGTCAAGCGCGAAGAATGGCAATTTATGAGTAGCTACTATAGAGGGATTCATTTTTTCAATGCGCGTGTATTTGATTTTGAAAAACCACTATACATTGAATTGGAAAAAATTCACCGACAGGATGATCACGTTTTTATCGAACTGCTTAATAATCTGCGAAACAATCGAATTACAAATGAGGATTTAAATTTATTGAACAAACACGTTAATTACAACATTTCCCAAAAGGAAAAGGAAGGAATAATTTCGCTTACGACGCACAATTCAAAAGCGGATGAGATGAATGCCCAAGAATTGAATTTATTGAAAGGCAAATCTTATAAGTACGACGCAGAAATTACTGGGGAATTTAATGAAAACCAATATCCTTTGGAAAAAACGATGGAATTAAAAATTGGTGCTCAAATCATGTTCATTAAAAACGATATCGCATTTGAGAAGAATTTTTATAATGGAAAAATAGGATTTATTGATTCTTTGTCAGACGATGAAATCACTGTCTCCTTTCCAAATGAAAAAAAGAAGGTCAACGTGGAACGCTACGAATGGGCCAATATTCGTTATGAAATTGATCCGAATACCCAGGAAATAAAAGAAAAGGTAATCGGAACCTTCGTTCATTTTCCAATTAAACTTGCTTGGGCTATTACTGTTCACAAAAGCCAAGGATTAACCTTTGAAAAAGCAATTTTGGATGTTTCTGAATCTTTTGCTCCAGGTCAAGCTTATGTTGCATTTTCAAGGCTTAAATCGCTCAATGGATTGACACTCTTGAAACCGTTACGATTTCTTGGCATGTCGAATGATGAACAAATTTTATCATTTTCCAACACGAAATCCGAGAAAACCGAATTGAAGAGCGAATTGGAAAGAAATAGCCTGCTTTACTTTCATAAAAAAATAAAAGAGTCATTTGAATGGTATGATTTACTGAGCGAATGGTCTAATCACAATGTAAGTTATAAAACAGCAGGAATTAAAACTGAAAAATTCAAACATAAAACTTGGGGACAAACGATTTTAACGGAAATAGATTCAACCATTGAACCAACCACCAAGTTCAAAAATCAAATTGATCGGTTATTTTCAATGGAAAATGTTGATTTACAATTTATTTATGATCGAATTGATGCAGCTTACAACTACTTCTTCCCTATTCTAAATAAAATTTTAGACAAACTTTATGAGAAGATAATTACCTTGAAATTAGTTAAGAAAACGAAACAATACACAGATGAATTGGAGTTGTTCTCCGAATTATTACTTCAAAAAATCATTAAACTAAAAAAAATAAAATTGTATTCGGAAGCTTTATCTGCCGGGAAAAACATAACAAATGAACTTTATAAAACCCCGGAAATAGAAAACTACCACATTTCAAAAATTGCAACAATTCAAAATTTGGTCAGAAATAAATCTGCAAATCTGCTTGATCAACTTGATGGGTTTAATCAAACACCTGACATCAAAGTTTCAAAAAAACCTAAAGAAAAAGAAGTTAAAAAGTCAACATATGAAATCACACTTGAACTTCTGCACCAAGGAAAAATTTGCGAGGAGATTGCCCGAGAAAGACAACTTTCAACAACCACTATTACCAGTCACTTTGTTCAATTAATTAAAGCTGAAAAAATAGTGCTCGCTGATGTAATGGAACAAAATAGAATCAATGAAATTTCCGAATTGCTTTCCGATTTAAATCTAACCTCGCTGACAAAAGTTAAAGAAAAAATTGGTGATGAAATCTCGTGGGATGAACTGAAACTTTATCAGGCCTCAACGATTATTTGATAATGCTCACAATTCCAGTTTTATTCTGAGTTTGATCATCATTGAATTCAATGATAAAATAATACGATCCAACTGGCATTTGTTTTTCCTCATATTTTCCGTCCCAAGAATTAGTTTCATACTTGCCTTGTTGAGATTGATAAATTACATTTCCCCAACGATTGTATATGTAAACAATGTTTTTAGGGAAAATTTCGTCAATTCCATCTAAGATCCAGGTATCATTTACATTATCTCCATCTGGCGTGAAAGCAGTTGGAATGATTACATCACAATTTTCAAAAGATATCGTAACATCATTTGGAGCACTCACACAGCCATTTTCTTCTTGAATTACATAATAAGTCGTCGCACCTAAAATATTATCAGGTAAATAATAATTTCCTGATTGAATTGGATTTTGTAATTCGGACTGGTCATACCAAGTAAACGCTG
>JBILIY010000268.1:0-3161 GCA_044368815.1 Crocinitomicaceae bacterium | reverse complement strand
GACTTTACAAATGCGGTATCTTCGTTGATCATTAAGGCAACTTCTTTAAATCCATTATCTACGCAATCAAAAATCGCGTTTATGAAAACATTCGCGACTTGGTTGTCAGAAAGTTTCTTTTTGATGATCGTGCTAAACATTTTACAATCTTTTTGGATGGTTCCTTACAAAATTAAAGAAGAGTTAAAATCATCTATGCTCGATCTAATTTGGTTATTAACGAAGTTTTCAACAGAGATGTAAGGTTACAAATGTTAAAAACTATAAATCAATGTAAATCGATTGAATATTAATTTTGCAGAAAAAAAATTATGAAAGGAATTATCTATACAAATAAGGGTGAAATGAAAGTGGAGTTTTTCGATAAAGATGCTCCAAAGACGGTTGCGAATTTTGTAAAACTTGCCAAATCGGGTTATTACGATGGGCTAAAATGGCATCGAGTACTCCCCGATTTTGTAATTCAAGGTGGTTGCCCAAACACGAGGGAAGGAGCTAATGGAATACCAGGAACAGGCGGACCTGGATACCAAATTGATTGTGAATTGAACGGTGAAAATCAATTTCACGATCGAGGCGTTCTTTCAATGGCTCATGCTGGTAGAAACACAGGAGGATCTCAATTTTTTGTTTGTCACTCCAGAAGAAATACATCTCACTTAGATCGAAACCATACGTGCTTCGCAAAAGTTTATGAGGGCTTGGATGTAATTGATGATATCCGTCAGGGAGATACGATTGATAAAATTGAAATTATCGAAGATTAACCTAAAAAAACAAAAAAGCCGTTGAATGTTATTTTCAACGGCTTTTTAATTTCATAAAATCGAAATCAATTTTTCTTTTCTCCAAGCATCGATTGGATTTGTCTCATAGTTTTTTCCATTCCTTCAGCGCTTCCGTCCAAGAATATGGTATTTCCTTTTCCATATTCCGCGAAATTTTTGATTGCTTCTGTCCACATGGAGAATAAAATAACGTTTGTATCTAAATTGGCTTGTTTCATCTCTTCAGCCGCCTCACTCATACCTTTTGCCACCTCTTGACGGAACAATGCCACTCCTTGTCCGCGAAGCATTGCCGCTTCCTTTTCTGCTTGTGCAGCAATCTTAATCGCATTTCCTTCAGCTTCGGCCGCTTTTGTTTTTGTAATCAATAAGGCTTGCCCCTCATTTTCCGCAGCTGCTTTCAGGTTATTTGATGCTACAACTTTGCTCATGCTTTCAATAATCGCAGCGTCAAATGTAATGTCATTAATTTGCAGACCCATCAAGTGGTATCCCCAAGATTCCAATGTATGGTCGATTTGATCTTTTACACTATCTACAAGTTCGTTTCTTAAACCTAAAATTTCAGATTGTTTTTGACTTGCTACATAAGAACGAATTGAACCTTCAATGGTGCGAATTAGTGCTTGCATCAAATCTTTATTACTAATAAATTTGAAGGCAACTTTTTTAATTGTTTCTTCATTTTCATCCATTACACTATATAACAACATGCTTTTGAAATAAACATTCGCTTGATCAACTGTAACCGCCTGGAATTCCATTTCAATACTTTGATTCTGAATTGAAATTCGCTTGTAAACTTGCTCAATAAATGGGATTTTCACCCGAAGTCCCGGATGTAAAATTCGTTTGTATTTACCAAACATTGTAATTACTGTGATTGTACCTTGCTGAACTGTTAATAAGGAAGCGAAAATAACGGCTAAAATTACACCGAGAAGAATTAATGGAAATTGCATAATAAATTGTTTTTGATAAAGATAACCAATTAATACAAAGTGAAAAATTATTTACAATCCTTTTGTAAAATTGGGTGTCTAAATTGAACCCAATATTCATAAAGTCCAAAATCGGTTGTAAAAAGTTTAATTTCTTCTTTATGGTTGGGTTCAACGCTAATCTTTGATACAAACTCTTTCAAATCGGAATCGGTTTTTCTTACCAAAGAAATCCAACTTCCTCGATGGTCGATGCATGTGAACGCTTCACAAGCTGAAACATTCTTGAGTGGCATCTTTATGGTATAATAGACACTGTCCGGATGATACTTCAATGTTAGAATTTCTGTTTCTTTTAAATCGACTTTCTTATAATTTCCCTTTTTGTATTCACTTTTCAAATGCTTGCCTAAAGTGTCAGCAACAAAATTGGATAATTGATGTCCAATATCCGCTCCATTTATGAAATCTGGGCCTTTATAAGATGCAAAAAATTCACTCGAGATAACTTTACAATGATATAAAGGCTTGTTTAAAACAAGTTTTTTTTTTTCGATTTTCTGTTGAGATTTTGTTTGACCGTGACATGCGTAAAACAAAAAAACTAGAAAGCCCAAAATGAATATATTTCTCATTCTTTCAAATTTTAATTAATTCTCATTTTCAAGGATTAAAAAATCAGGGTTAAAGGCTTCTATGATTTTAATAATTTCTCTAAGCTTTTCAGAATAATTTCCATCCGAGCAGAATTGAAAAAAATTGACATTTCTCTCTTGAAGCGAATTACTTGGAAATAACTTATTTTTAATTTGCTCAACCCCTATTAGACTTTTTTCGTGTTTTGATTTTACCGATTTCTCTAGTTGTTCTTTGAGATTTTCAATCTGTTTTTCAATTTTCGCAAACTCCGCCCCTACCCTCGATTTTATGGAGGAGTCTATGCCAATCGCTTTTTCAGAAAAATCAGCTTTGAATTGATTGAACTGAAAGTCAACAAGTTCAAAATCAAAATTATCCAACTCGTTACTCAATAATACGTGCTTTTTAAGATCATTAATCGATTTAAATAGGTCATGGATTTTTAAATTCAATTTCTCCATTTTATTAGAACTAACTGCATCTATCCAAAGTGCACTTGTCCGAGGTTGAATTAAGGGGTAAGCAATTTGATTTAATTCAAAAACGCCTTTCAATTGCAGCCAATAAGTTAATTCACCAACTCCGCCAACATAACACAAATTAGGGAGTAAAAACTCTTGATACAGAGGTCTTAAAATTACGTTTGGAGAAAAAGCTTCGGGTTCCGAATCAATTAAATCGATGATTTCTTTTTCACTCAATTCTTTTTCTCCAACAATAAATTTTTTCGCATTTGGAATGATTCGCTCCCTTTTATTATCAGATAAATAGAAAAGATTAAATTCTCTCGGAT
>JBILIY010000267.1:0-3170 GCA_044368815.1 Crocinitomicaceae bacterium | reverse complement strand
TGGACTCCATTGATATTGATAAGTCGGTGTGCCTGATGATGCATTAACGTATATTTTTCCGTTGGAGGCGTTGAAGCAGTTATTTTGAATAATCGAATCTAGATTTAGAATCGGATTAGGGTAAATAGTAACTGTATCAATCAAATTGTTGTAGGCACACGAGCCATCAATCAGCGAAACGGATAAATTGTATATTCCCGAATAACTTGAACTAGCATTTGGAATTGAGATACTTGATGAAGTTGATGAAAAATTATTTGGTCCAGTCCAAAGGTAATTGGCATATATTGAATTTACGGACCATAAATTCAAGGTGTCACCTTGACAAAATGGTGCATCGTTCAAAATGTCAATTGGAGGGCAATTTGGAGCATAAACTGAAATCAAATTACTTGATGAAGAAGGACAGCCATTTGCGTCGTAAATATCAGACGCTCCACCGTTATTGTAGGAATTACCTGAAATATCGCCTTCACCAAAAATGTAGGCTTTGTTTTCCAAGGTGCTATCACAACTTAAAATAACACAATCATCAACTACACGAACTCTGAATCGCACTACAGCACTGTCCGAACCATTTGCAGAATTAATCATCAATCCGCCTACAGCGTTTGTTGCACCTGTGTTTACTCTCGCCTTAATTGTTCTAGTTGCTGAAATGTACTCAGCTTGGTCATCCCCAGCTCCATCTGTTTTTGGACCAGCGAATGGACCATTTAAAAATGAAATCGAATTTGGAATATATTCAGTTCTAATATCTAAGGTATCAGTAATAAATGTGTTAAGCGATAAATCTGAACCGATATTCTTTCCAACAACCTTGTATTCTAGAATGTCATTAGGCATTGCCGGAGGACCATTCAAATCATTAATGTAAACAGTTGCTCGCAAATCAGGCTCATAAATATCAATAGCTGAAGTAATAACACGTGGTAAAATGGCATCCTGTGAAGTTGCTACTCTAACTGTAGCAGATGTAGCATTATTTGGTAAATAAGTTTGAGTTGAATTATTCGGAATAAAGATTCCAGCGTCAAAACCTAACGTATTGTTAAAACTTGGATTACGATATGGGGTCAATGATCCATTGGAAGTAATGGTGCTATTGAAAAAATCACTCGAATTCCTTACAGCGTCGGGAACATCCAAGAAAGATCCGTTACCGTTAAATTGTAATCGGTCACCCTGAATACTTCGATCTCCTTCATAAGCAACGACACCCAATTCAAAACTCACAGGTCCCGCTGAAGGTGTGGTAAATCCCGAAATAGGAATATCGAGGTTATTTTGATTACTCACGTAAGCCATTCCATCGAATACGGTCAGGTTACGCATGGATTGAAGGGAGTTTTTATAAACAACTACTATCGACCAAGCGCCAAATAAATTGTTGGAACCTGTTTGAGCTATAATGTTTGCAATTGTGAATCGTGCATTTCCATTGGTTGGCTGAACGATCGAAGTAATTTCCTTAAAACAATAATAACCGGGCATTGCAAATCCTTGATTTCCTGGTATTGTGGTTACATCCAATAAATTGTCAGCTGTTAGATTTATATAAGAACCATTGTCTACTTTAATTCTGACCTCGTTTCTATTCGCATAGTTCGTCGTATTCGCATTTATTCGAGCACTCCAATAGAGACCAGCCCAAGAAATTTCACTACAAATCGGCAAATTCAGACTATCGCTACTGGACATCCAGGTAAGTGCTGAAATATCGGTGTCCACATAACCCATCGTTATACCACCGTCTTGGTTGTGATTTCCATTTGGTGGTAATTGATTCTGATAGGTTGCACAATTATTGTTGTTTGAATTACATGTCAAAGCAAGATTAGATAAAATAGCTATCCCGCCTTTTTGATTTGTCTGGTATCGTATATTGAAAGGAGCTACTATTTGAGCTTTTAAATGACTCAAATTCAGTATTATAAGTAATAATATGTGTAAATAAGGTTTTATAAGTGTATTTTTAACATTATTAAAACGAATTAAAGCTGACAATTGTTGCCTCTGTTTTTTTAAATATTGAAAGAATATTGCCAACTTTCATGAAGTAATTGAAATGAATCAAACTTATTTAGTGATTTCAAATTAAATCTCTTTATTTAAGAACTACTAAAATCAAAGTAAAGTCGAGCATCAAATTCTTTGAACCAATCTTTTTAGGAATTTGTTTAATAAAACTAAAACCCCAAATCCATTCGGATTCTCCACTCTTTCGGATACAAATTATTGAAGCGATTTCCAAGGTGTTTGATAAAACCAAGAGGCTGATTTTGATATAAAACCAGATGAAATCCAACAGGAGCTTCTAATTCGAACGTATCGCCGTGAAGAAATTTCAAGGCTTGTTTTTCAGTTAATTCGATTCTATTATGATTGTTTATCAACCATGGATTCAAGGCTAATTCAATATCGGGTGAGAAACCTTTTTTAGTATTTTCTCCAAGTTTCACCCCAATTTTCATCCACTTCAGTTTCTTCAAATGCTGGGTATAAAAAATAAACGTTTGTTCTGTAGATCCAAAAATAGATTCGTTCTCATTCCAATAAACGGAATCAGAAGAATTTTTAATAAATGAACTAATTTTATCAACTGACTTTAAAATAGATAGATTTTCAAACTTAATTTTTGAGTTTAAGTTAACTTTCTCTTTTTTTCTCAAAACACAACAATAAAATCCTTCTGATTTTGTGAACCCAGGAAGAAAATATACACCATATTTTTTTGAATCTGGAATTACATTTTCAAATAAAGGAACTTGAACGATTTCACAATCTAATTCGTTTAACAGCCAATCAATGTTGTTTTCATTCTCGTCTGGGTTAAATGTACAAGTTGAATAAATGATGTATCCATTTTCTTTCAACGAATCCCAAACATCCATTACAATTCTCTTTTGACGAGCACTACACATATTCGCATTTTCCTCACTCCATTCAGCGCGCGATTTCAGGTCCTTTCGAAACATTCCTTCGCCTGAACATGGTGCATCGATTAATACAACGTCAAAGCTTCCTTTTAATGTTGAAAAATCTTTCGGGTCGTTATTTGTAACTAAGCAATTTGAGTAGCCTGATTTCGTTACATTCTCAGCAAGAATGTAAGCTCGAGATCGAATAACTTCATTACTTACCAAAACACCTTTATTATTCAATAAACC
>JBILIY010000266.1:0-3189 GCA_044368815.1 Crocinitomicaceae bacterium | reverse complement strand
ACGACACAGGAATGGTGACTTTAGCAGGTACACAGAATTTTTCAGAATTTGAATTGCATGCACGAGCCATTTTAGGTTTGCCGATACCTGAAGTGAAATTGCTTCGAAATGGAGCAAGTGCCGTTGTCTTGGCCGATAAAGAATCAATCGATTTACCTATTTTCACTGGTTTGAATGAAGCTGCAGCCGTTCCAAATTCAGATTTTAAAATTTTTGGCAAACCAACAACCCGTCCATACAGAAGAATGGCTGTCGCTTTGACCTACGGTACGGAAAATGTAACTGAGTTGGTGGAAAAAGCGAAGCAGGTTTCTGGAATGATTAAGGTGGATTAAAAATCATCTAGACGACTAAATTGAATTAATCATATATAAAATTTTCTTTATTTGCGCGTCTCTGGAGTTATTGCCGACCTGATGAACTTCATAAAATATCATTCAAATATTCGTCCAATGACCACGCTGGAATAAACGAAACACCATCTTTTTCTTCGTAGGGCAATTCATCCATTGTCACAATGGCTTTGGGATGATTGTTTTTCAATGAAATTAAATTATTGAATTCTCTATCGAATGTTGCTTGTGTTTCAATGTTAAAAGCTGACTGTATGAACAAAGATTTCTTCTTTTTAGAGGCAATAAAATCAATTTCCTTATCACGTAAAACGCCAACATTAACATGGCAATCTGCTTTCACTAGTTCAAGGAAAATACTATTTTCAAGCATGTTTCCATAACTCAGTGAGTTCACTCCGAAAAGATAATTTCTGAACGATAAATCATTGATGTAATATTTCACATTCCCACCTAGAATATCTTTACCTTTTAAATCAAAACGTTCGCAGCGATGGATCACAAAAGTATGAGTCAGATAATTCAAATAATTTGCTACCGTCTCATAATTGGTTTTACGTTTTTTGCTTTCAAAGAAATTAACGATGTTGTTAACAGAAAATAAGTTTCCAGCATTATTAACAACATAATTAAAAATATCCAAGAGTAACACAGCGTCCTTAATCGAAAACCGTTGAACGATATCACGCAAGATGATTGTGTCTTTTAACGATGATACATAATGAATTTTACTTTCCTCATTTGGAAGATGAAACAATTCTGGAAGAGCACCTTGAGTTAAAAAATGTAAGTAATTTTTGCGGGTTTTTTCCTTTTTCAGAAATACACAATATTCATCAAATTTAAAGGGAAGAACTTTAAACTGAACGTATCGACCAGAAAGCAAACTTGCTAATTCACCTGATAATAATTCTGAATTTGAGCCAGTTATGATTAAATCTATATCTTCAGTAAAATCTTGTGATAATGAGTTAACGATTCGTTCCCATTCCACAATTTGCTGAACTTCATCTATAAAAACATGCAAGCGACCTACTACATTTGAATGTTTGCGATAAAATGCAAGAAATTCTTTTAAGTCTTCTTGCTTTGCAATAAAGTCAAAATCTGTAAACTCTTTATTTATATATAGTGTATTCCTAGCTGGTATTCCCGAATTAATTAGGTGCTCAATGTATTGACGTAGAATGAAACTTTTTCCTACCCGGCGCTGTCCAACTAGAACTTTTATCAAGCGAGAATTTTGAAACATTAATAGTTGATTCAAATAATTTTGACGGACATAACCTGTTTTTATTGGGTTTTCCCAAAAGTTGTACTTTGCTATTTTTTCAATTTTATCAATCATGCCTTAAAATATATTCAAATATACAAAATAATAAGGTATACCTTATAAAAATACATATTAAACGATTTTATAAGACAAGAATCGAAAAATATGAATTCCATCAAAATACTAAACTATATTCGAAACTTCAGCGGATCGAATGTTTAGTTATATTCACATTTCATTAAATTTGAAAATCGTAAAAGTAAACACCATGAAAAAAATATTTCTTTCAACACTCTGTTTTTTTGCAATAAATGCTTGGTCCCAATCCATTTCCTATCAATTGCGCATGCCAAAGCCTCAAAATCATTATTTCGAGGTAGAAATGACACTGAGCGATTTCAAAGAAAAACAACTGGATATTAAAATGCCAGTTTGGGCTCCGGGTTCCTATTTGGTTCGTGAATTTTCCAAGCATGTTAATTTGGTCAAAGCATTTGATGAAAAAGGTAAAGAAATTGAAGTTCAAAAAAAGAAAAAGAACACATGGACGATTTTAAGTGATGGCAATAAAAAAATCAAGGTAAAATATGAAGTTTATTCGTTTGAACTCTCAGTAAGAACTCCATTTTTGGATCTGACACATGGATTTGTAAGTGGCTCAGCTGTTTTTATGTATGTGGATGGATTTATGAATAAAAAAGGAACGTTGGAAGTTGTTCCGCACGCTTCATTTAAAACAATTACAACTGCGTTGCCAAAAGCAGCGATTTCGGTTCAGAAAGATGGTTCGCAAACATTCGAATTTACAAACTATGATCAATTGGTAGATTGTCCGATTGAAATTGGCAATCAAACTGTTTTTGATTTTATGGCATCTGGCACAAAACACACCGTTGCTATGTATGGCGAGGCCTATTACGACATCGAAACCTTGAAAATTGACATGCCGAAAGTTATCGATGCTGAAACCGCAATTTTTGGTTCGAATCCCAATAAAGAATATGTTTTTATTGTCCATAATGTGGTGGACGGACAAGGTGGATTGGAACATACAAATTCCTGTGTCTTAAGCGTAAATCGCTGGACATATGGCAGTTCAGAATATCTTAATTTTCTAAATTTAGTTGCTCACGAATACTTCCATTTATGGAACGTAAAACGTATTCGTCCTATTGAATTGGGGCCTTTTGACTATGACCAAGAAAACTACACCACTTTGCTTTGGGTGATGGAAGGGTTTACCTCCTATTACGATGAATTGATTATTAGAAGAGCTGGATACTATTCCAAGGAGGAAATGTTAGGGAAAATTCAAAGCTCCGTCAATTACGTTGAAGGTTCTGTTGGTTCGCGCATTCAGCCGGTTGCACATGCAAGTTTTGATGCATGGATAAAGGCTTATCGTCCAACTGAGAATAGTGCGAACACTTCGATGACATATTATTCACGTGGAACCATTCTAGGGGCTGTTTTTGATGCAGCGATTATTAGTAATTCAAAAGGAAAACAAGGATTGGATCATTTCATGAAGCATTTGTTCCAAAAGTTTTATACAGAGATGAA
>JBILIY010000265.1:0-3200 GCA_044368815.1 Crocinitomicaceae bacterium | reverse complement strand
GTGAGAGCCT
This sequence comes from Crocinitomicaceae bacterium, assembly GCA_044368815.1. Taxonomy (GTDB): domain Bacteria; phylum Bacteroidota; class Bacteroidia; order Flavobacteriales_D; family Crocinitomicaceae; genus UBA952. The sequence goes on along the minus strand of JBILIY010000265.1, from coordinate 3,190 downwards.
CCGGAGACTCCGTTACCCAACTTCGAGACTGTTAAGTCATAGCTATAACCAATTTTGAAGCGTTCAGTTGATACACCAAAGCATAGTATAAAGGCATCGCGATTTCGATACCAAGCTCCAACCGTGAAATCACCATATTTCAAATAAGTTCCAATATTCAACTCTTGGAAACCATTTTGATATTGATAAATGATGTTTGGCATGATGCTCGTTGTACTCGCATATCGTCCTTTGTTTCCAATTTTGATGTCTGCTCCGGCATGACCTGTAAATCGCATAGGAAGTCTAGACTGTCCTAAAATTAAAGATTCGTCTGGACGATTTAAATGGTGAACAGCTGCACCGAAGTAAAAGTTTTTCCCGAAACCAACTATACCTGCAGAAGCATCAAAAAAACCTCTTCTTCCGTTTCCACGTGGGACATCACCGGTTTGATAAATGAAACCTCTTCTCGGGTCAATCATATCACCAAATGTCAATTTATCCCAATCCAAGAATTTCTGAAAATAGGCTGCACGAGCTCCAAACATCAACGAAAACTTACGCGTTACCTTTAAATTGTATGAATAAACGCCTCCAAGCATGGTCGTTTGAATTGTTCCCTGTCCTTGCTGATCGTGCATGGCAAGAATTCCGATTCCTCCAGAAATACTTTTTGCATACGTATCAAATGCTGCGGAATAGGTGATATAATTTCCGGTTAATTGAGGCCATTCGTTACGATAGTTTAATCCAATTCGAGGACATCCACTTGAGCCTGCAAGTGCTGGATTCAAATAAACCGGATTTGAGTAAAATTGCGTAAACGTTGGGTCTTGTGCTTTAACTTCAAAGCAGACAATAGCGAATAAAATAATGGCGATTAGGTTCTTCATAATTAAAAAGTTATATAGCGTCTTGATTTCTTGTCGGTAGTTGAATTAAATCGTATCGTCAACTGATGTGTAAAGGAATTTTTAGCAATCGCTTGAACATATCCATAGGAAGATTGGGCGAACAACGCGAAGTTTTTGAATGACAATCCAAGCGTTCCACTTGCGATTTTACCTGTTCCGTATGAACCACCAATCATTACTTTGTTGAGTTTTAAGCTGAATCCAGCAAATAATCTATTTGTGTTTATACGTTCATAAAAACAATAAGGAGAGAATTGAACATTTTGATTCCTTGAAATATATTGTGTTCCAATTATGGCATTGTACACATTTTGAGCGCGCATTTCCAAATTATCAAAATTGGAGTAAATGTTATTTTGATGGCGCAAAACATTCGAAACTTGACCTCCTAAATAAAAATAGGGAGTGTTAATAGTAAAGCCAAGATCTAGGTCGCGATACCATAATTTACTTCCAATAGCGGTTGATGAATCAAAATTAAATTGGTTCGAAGTCTGACTTTCGAAATTAACAAGTGATTGATTTTCAATTCGTTCTTCATTCAAAAGTTTGTTTCCAATTTTAAAGCGCAGTGCTGGTTCAAATGAAATGTTTCGAGACAGAGCTATTTTTGGTGAGAACAACAAACATGTATTCCAGTTTTGAATAGAACCATTTGCGAAATAATCGTAGTTTGCTTGAAGTCCAAAACCAGATTGTGCGCCTCTTGAATATCCATCCAAGGTAATTTGTTGACTAAATTTTCGCTGTTCGATATTTTCCAACCATCGGCCCATTGAAGTCGATTGGAATCTAGTTTGGGAGGTAGCTCCAATATTACTGAAAAGAACATCAACATTTGAATACTCAGGAATAGCATAAACGTGATCAGGTATATTGCTTAATCCCAAGTCTTTTTCGAGTACTTTTTCTATTTTTTGAAATAATTTTACTTTTCCAAGTTCAAGATTTAGTCCTGCATTATTATTTTGCTCAACGTTTTCAGTTGACTCAATTTCTTCGATTTGATAATGATCAATTTTTATCGATTTAGACTCAATCGTTTTAAGTCTTAATGGGGCAAGACTTAAATCCAGCGAATTTGAAAGTTCTAAAACATTTAATTCTTGATCTGTAAAATTTGAATTTATGGTGTTGTGAATTGATTTTGATTCAGTTGAGTAATTGTTATTGATTTCTTTGCTGTCAAAAAGGTTATTCTCGTTTAAAATTGTATTTGATGAGGATTTTATTTTTGAATTACCTTCCTTGGATTCAAAATTAAATTTAGAGGAAGAATTAGTTTTGATTTCCTGAATTGTAATTGAAAGATTCGAAAGCTTTAAATTTTTATTCGATGATTTTCCCAGAAATGAAGAATTGGTCATCGTTTTTGTAACCTTATCATTAGATTTAACTGAGCGGTTTTCTTTTTTGTAATTAGAAGCAATGGCATCCTTTTCCACCGAACTAGGAGAAATAATCCAAATTGTTGTAGAAATTAAGAATAGGAGTGCACTGGCAAAGAAGATTGGTGTAACTCTTCTTTTACGTTTAAATTTTTCTTTATTCGGTAAACTAACTTCTTCGGAAACCAATTTTGAGTCTTCCCAAGCTTCCAAATCCACTTCAAGTTCTGGGTTATTGAGAATATAATTCTCAAGAATTGTTTGTTGATCGGCAGAAAGATTCCCTTCCGTATAATCAAATAACCAACGATCAATATTTTCTCTATTTGGGGAAATCATGCCAATTCGTTCCTTCCTTTTAACTGCTTTTTTATTTTCAATCGTGCACGGAAAAGGTAAACTTTTACTTGTGAAGAGCTGAGTGACAAAATATCACCTATTTCTTCATACGTATAACCTTCCAAATCACGAAGGAGGATAATGGTTTTTTGAAGAGGAGGCAAAATTCCAACAATGTGATTAATTACTTGCTTCGATTCAAAACCAAATGACGCAGTGTCAGCTTTTTCAGCATGATACTCATGTGCCATTTTTGCGAATCGCGCTTTTTTATTGATGAAATTAATCATCGCATTGTGAGCGCAAGTAAACAACCAGGATTTTGCCTTTTCAAATTCCACTTTATCCCTATTCATCCACAACTTTTCGAAAACATCCTGAACGATATCTTGCGCTTCCTCCTGATTTTTAAGGAAGTTGACAGCAAAGCGATAAAGGGAATCACCATGGCTTTCAACGCTGATATTGTACTCGTGTCTTTTCAACTTGTGAAGTTTGCAGTTAAAACAATTGGAACGAACCAAAAGTTACAGATCTAACTATTTTTCTAACCAAAAATAGTAATCA
>JBILIY010000264.1:0-3206 GCA_044368815.1 Crocinitomicaceae bacterium | reverse complement strand
CGACGCTTTGCATCAAAATAATGTTGCTTCAGATGGCTCTGGAAAGTTAATGAAATTATTAGTTGAAGAGGGCGATTTTGTGAGAGCTGGTCAAACGATCGCCAAATTGGATGATGAAATGGTTCAATTACAAATTCAAAATGTACAATTAAACATCGAGCAACTAAAAAATGACAACGCACGCTTTTCGGTTTTGAAAAAGGAAAACGCAATTTCTAATGTGGAAGCAGAAAAAGTAGAACTTGGTTTAAAATCCGCTGAAGTTCAATTAAAACAATTGCAAAAACAACTGCGTTCAACTTCTATTGTTGCACCTTTCAGCGGTGTAGTAAGCAAGAAAATGGTTGATTTAGGTTCGATGGTGATGCCAGGAACACCAATCGTTGAGCTTACTGATATTTCTTCTTTAAAATTATCGGTTTCGGTTCCTGAAAGAGATATTCTTAAATTTCAGAAAGGACAAAAAGTTGTAGCAAACGCAGATGTCTATAGTGATGTGGATTTCAATGGTGTGATCTCGAACATTGCCGTTCAAGCGGATGCTTCTCATAATTTTAAAGTTCAATCAACCGTAAAAAATTCCAAAGTAAACAGATTGATGGCAGGAATGTATGGAAGTGTTTCATTAAGTAATTCGAAGAACACGACTGCATTGTCGGTTCCGAGAAAAGCATTGGTGGGATCTTCCAAAAGTCCAAAAGTTTACGTTGTTCGTAATGGAAAAGCGAGGTTGACATCCTTCAATGCTGGAACTTCGGATGGAGAATACATAGAAGTTGTTTCAGGTTTGAACCAAGGCGATCAAATTGTAATCAAAGGTCAAGTAAATCTTCAGGACAATTCAAACGTGGAAATTGCAAAATAAGTTATCATGACATTAACCGAATTATCGATAAAACGTCCTTCCTTCATCATCGTTGTATTTACGATTTTGATTGGTGGCGGATTGCTGAGTTACAATCAATTGAGCTATGAGCTTCTACCAGATTTCTCTCCTCCCATTTTAACAATTACCACGACTTACCCGGGAGCATCACCTGCAACTGTGGAAAGTCAAGTCTCTAAACCATTGGAAGATGCCTTGAGCGGATTAGAAAATATCAGTGAAGTAACTTGTTTTTCGCTTGATAATGCTTCTGTAGTGCTGCTTGAATTCAAGGCAAATGCGAACATGGATAATGCCTTAGAAGATGCACAGCGAAAGGTAAATAACGTTCAGAATTCTCTGCCATCTGGTTCGAAAACTCCCGTAATAGCTAAAATTGAACCGAATGCATCGCCGGTATTACAAGTCAGTGCCGTTGCTCCAAACATTGATGAACGCGATTTCATGCAAATGATGGACGAAGAAATCATTCCGCAAATCAAACAAACGAAGGGTGTCGCGGAAGTTCAAGTAATTGGTGGTGAAAATCGTTCATTTCGTGTGAATGTGGACAAGGATAAAATGCGTCGCTATAGTTTGTCATTATCTACAATTAATCAGGCAATTGCCGGAGCTAATGTTGAATTTCCAACAGGGAAAGTAAAGGATGCAAATGAACAAATGACTGTTCGTCTCGCTGGAAAATTTACTTCGGTTAAAGACTTGGAAAACCTCATTATTTATTCTCGTGGAACTTCGCCGGTTCGTTTGAAAGATGTTGCTGAAGTGGTTGATGCAATTGAAGATCAAACTACTGTTTGTCGATTAAATGGCGTGAATGGGGTAGGGATGCGTATCAAAAAGCAAAGCGATGCTAACGCGGTTGATATGTCGACTGAGACAAAAGAAAAATTCAAGGACTTGGAGAAAAAATACGCTGAGCAAGGACTTAAATTCACCGTTGCAACCGATACGTCAATCCCAACGATTGATTCGGTAGATGCTGTAATTCACGATCTTGAGTTGGCAGTAATTCTCGTTGCGGCAGTAATGCTGTTGTTCTTGCACAGTTTGAGAAACGCGGTTATTGTCTTAATTTCTATTCCTGCGTCGTTGATATCAACGTTTATTGCCATGTATCTTTTGGGTTACACACTCAATTTGATGACTTTATTGGCGATGTCCTTGGTAATTGGAATCTTGGTGGATGATTCAATCGTTGTGTTGGAAAATATTTACCGCCATCTTCAAATGGGAAAACACCGCAGAGTTGCTGCTTTGGAAGGTAGAAATGAAATTGGATTTACTGCTTTAGCCATTACGCTTGTTGATGTTGTGGTATTTTCACCGGTTGTATTTATTGAAGGAACGATTTCGGACATTTTACATCAGTTTTCAATTGTGGTGGTTGTTTCAACCTTGATGTCTCTTTTTGTATGCTTTACGCTGACACCTTGGTTGGCTTCCCGATTTGCAAAAGAAACGAAATTGAATCCTAAAAATCCGTTCCAGGCGTTTTTGATATGGTTTGAAAAACGCGTTTCGATATTTACGGATCAATATGTGAATTTGGTCGCCTGGAGCTTGCGTCATAAAATCGTTACAACGCTAATTATTTTAGGGATTTTTGTTGGAAGTATCATGGTGATGGGCCTTGGTATTGTTGGTCAGGAATTCGTTGCTCAAGGTGATCAAGGTAAATTTATGGTTAAACTGAAATATGACAAAAGCACCACATTTGAAGAAAACAATTCGACTACCTTGAAAATTGAACAGTTACTATTGGCTCAGAAAGAAGTTGTTGATATTGTTTTTGCCAATGTTGGTGGACCAAGCTCAGGAATGGGTGCGGCTTCTTTCGGATCAGAAAATAGATCAGAACTTACAGTTAAAATGAAGCCGGGAATGCAGAAAAAATATCCGACAATAAAATACATGACGGCTATTAGGAAAAAGATTGAAGACAAATACCCCGGAATCGAAGTAAAAGCTATAAATATTGGAATGGTTGAATCTGAAGAGGCACCAGTGGAGATCTTTTTGTCTTCTGATGACAGTGAACTTTTGATGAAGGAAGCAAAACGTATGAAAGCGATGATCTTAAATATTAAAGGAGCAAAAGATCCTACAATTTCTACAGAAGATGTTTCACCAGAAGTTAAAATCGATTTGGACCGCGAAAAAATGGGTCAGCTTGGCTTACCAATCGCGACGATAGGAATGCAATTACAAAATGCATTGACAGGAAATACCGATGCTCAATTCGACGAGAAAGGTCAGGAATATGATATCCGTGTCATGATGGATCCGAATGATCGCAAAAATGTAGATGATTTAAATA
>JBILIY010000376.1:0-3211 GCA_044368815.1 Crocinitomicaceae bacterium | reverse complement strand
TTGGTTTGATTTGTATGAGTTGCAAACGGAATAACTGTGAAAAAGTCTTAATATCCTAAAGTCCTGCTTTCTATAAAAGTAAAAGTTAAAGTTAAGAGTTAAAAACGAAATTGCTATTTGATGAATTGCGAGTTCAATAATTGCGAACAAGTCTTAATATCCTAATGTCCTATTGTCGTTATAAGCATTCCATCATCTGTCAACCAAATTACTTCAAACACTTAAAATAATCAAAGGGTTCTTGGCATTCATTGCATTGATAATGAGCTTTACAGGCGGTACTACCAAATTGACTTACCATTCTTGTATTTCTCGAATTGCATTTTGGACAAGGAACTATGGTTGGTGCCGCAAATAATACACTTTTATCAACTTCATTTTCAGGAGGAGCAATTCCATATTCGCGAAGTTTAAATTTGCCTTTATCCGATAACCAATCTGTTGTCCAAGCTGGAGATAGAACCGTTCGAACTTTTACATCCTCTATTCCTTTTTCTTTCAACTTCGACTTGATATCTGCCTCCATGACTTGCATGGCAGGACAACCACTGTATGTTGGTGTAATGGTTATAACCCAAGAATTATCTTCGAAAGAGGCATCACGCACAACTCCTAAATCAACAACGGAAAGAACAGGGATTTCAGGATCACTGACTTCTTCCAACCATTCCCATATTTGATCTTTGGTTACCATTCCATATTTGGATAGGCGCGCTGCATGTATTGTAAATCGGATAAAATATAACCCATGTGCTCCGAATGACGTCCTTTTCTACCTCCTTCAAATTTCCAATTATTTGTTGGAATCGAAATTGTGGCCTCCGTAAAAACAGAATTTACAGTTTGCTCCCAAATGGAACGTAAATCTGCTAAATCAGGTAAAATTCCAGATATAGTCAACTCTTCATCTACAGAATCACTAAAGAAAATTTCATCAGCATAACGCCAAAGATTATCCAACGCTTTTTGAATTCGCTCGTGTGACTCTTCTGTTCCGTCACCTAGGCGAATGACCCATTCAGATGTATGTCTCAAATGGTATTTTGTTTCTTTCAATGATTTTTCAGCAATGGCCGATAGCTGAGCATCTTTGGAATGAATCAATAGCTCAAACAAGGGTTTTCTATATGCATCAAATAAAAACTGACGCATAATCGTATCCGCGAAATCTCCATTGGGCTGCTCAAGCAAGAGTAAATTAGTGTATTCCCGCTCGAATCGCAAAAAAGCAAGTTTATCTCCATCTCTTCCTACTCCTTCAACTTCACCTGCATAATTTAAAATGCTTGTTGCCTGACCGATTAAATCTAAGGCAATGTTCGTTAATGCAATATCTTCCTCGAGAATTGGACCATGTCCACACAATTCCCCAAGCCGCTGACCAAGAATAAGGCTATCATCTCCTAATCTTAAAAGATAACGAAATAGTGCTTCGTTCGTCATAATTACATGTGTTTTACACCGTCCGGAACTTCGTAAAAAGTTGGATGACGGTATATTTTAGTATCTGAAGGTTCAAAAAATTCATCAGAATCAGATGGATCGTTGGCATGAACATAATTTGATTCAACCACCCAAATACTAATTCCTTCAGATCTTCTTGTATAAACATCTCTGGCATTTTCCAACGCCATTGTAGCATCTGCAGCTCTCAGGCTGCCAACGTGTTTGTGACTTAAACCTTGCTTGCTTCGAATAAAAACTTCCCAAAGTGGCCATTCAGTTGCTGACATATGAACTATTTTTAAAATTATTAAGCTGATTTTCTCATTGCGCGTTTCGAAGCGAAAGCATTCGCCGCCTCTCGAACCCAAGCTCCCTCTTCTTTTGCTTTTCTTCTTGCCTCAATTCGCTCTTTGTTGCATGGGCCATTTCCAGCTAAAACTTGGTAAAATTCATCCCAATTGATCGATGAAAAATCATAATGACCTCGTTCTTCGTTCCATTTCAAATTTTCATCTGGAATTTTCAACCCTAAGATTTCAGCTTGTGGCACGGTAGCATCTACGAAATTTTGTCTTAATTCATCATTCGAGAAACGCTTTATTTTCCATTTCATGGATTGAGCTGAATGCGGAGAATCAGTATCGCTCGGACCAAACATCATCAATGACGGCCACCAAAAACGATTTAGAGCATCTTGAGCCATCTCTTTTTGTTCGGTAGAACCGTTTGCTAAAACCATCAAAGACTCATAACCTTGTCTTTGATGAAAAGACTCTTCCTTACAAATTTTAACCATTGCTCGAGCATAAGGTCCATATGAAGCTCTGCAAAGAGCAACTTGATTCAAAATTGCCGCTCCATCAACCAACCAGCCAATTGCTCCTATATCTGCCCAAGTGAGCGCGGGATAATTGAATATGGAAGAATATTTTGCTTTTCCATTGTGCATATCGTCAATTGTTGCTTCACGATCAGCACCTAATGTTTCAGTTGCACTATATAAATACAATCCGTGACCGGCTTCATCCTGAACTTTTGCCAATAAAACGGCTTTTCTTCTGAGGTTTGGAGCACGGGTAATCCAATTTCCTTCGGGCAACATTCCAACAATTTCCGAATGTGCATGTTGAGAGATTTGACGGATCAAGGTCTTTCTGTAAGCATCCGGCATCCAATCATTAGGTTCAATCTTAATCTCTCGATCAATTTTATCTTGAAACCGCGCTTCAAGTTCAGAAATAGATAATTCTTTCATGCGATAAAGATTATTTCACAAATATAACAAATTCAAGCTCATTTCAAATATGACGTTTATCATAAAAGAATACGACTTTAACAACATAAATCGTGTTCATTTGTTTATCTTTGACCGCCAAAAAACTGTAAATGACACCACGTTTTCATTCATTAAAAATATCGGATGTTCGAAAAGAAACGGCGGATTGTGTTTCGATTGCCTTCGATGTTCCGAACGATTTAAAATCGCATTACCAATTTCTTGCAGGACAATATTTGACTTTAAAAACTATGATTGACGGAGAGGAAGTCCGACGATCCTACTCATTGTGTTCCGCTCCATTCGAAAATGAATGGAGAGTTGCCATAAAACAAGTTGAAAATGGAAAATTCTCAACTTTCGCTAACGGGAACTTGATTGCGGGAGATGTGATGGATGTGATGACTCCAATGGGGAATTTTGCGTTGAAAAATGACGTAAACCACAAAAAATCTTATGCACTTTTCGCAGCGGGTAGCGGTGTGACTC